>JAEUHJ010000123.1 GCA_016795375.1 Verrucomicrobiaceae bacterium | reverse complement strand
TACCTCAGAGAGCAGGATTGTGCTCAGGTTGTCTTTCTCAAACATGGGAAGACAGAAGCCAATGTGACCATCGGGGACCAGTTGAAGTGGCGGGTGCGGCTCGTAATAGCCGGTGGGCACGGCCTCGGTATAAATCTCCTGTCCGTTCACTTCGAAGGTGATTTTACCGTCATGGCAGGTGATGAGAAACTTCGTGGGGGAAGGCGGGCCGCTCATCTTGCGTTTTTCCAGGCCGCAGGCGAAGAAGCGATCCATAAAGTACGCCTCCCCGCGCTTCATGACACAGGCCAACCATCGCTCCGTGCCTTCTTCGTCGTCACCGTGACCGATCACCACGCCGAACCCGGATTTGCCCGCCTCAAATTCACCACGAATCTGAAACTCCGTTCCCACACGACCAAGGTTGTAAATGAACGCTGAGGTTCCGGCTCCACGATGGATCAAGCGGCCTTCCTGGGTTCCGTTCCAATCGCCCTTCTGAACCTGCCAGCCAGCCAGAGATGGATCCACTTGCAACGTCACCCATCCGCCTGACGTGAGCGCGCGCTCAAACCTCACCTGCGCGAGCCGTGAGTCCGTCCGGACAGCGGCGATGCCTTGAAGCTTGACGCGTACGGCTTTGAAGCCTGCCTCGGCTGCATCGAGATTTTTCTCTTCCAACGCCTGTTCGGCGGCACGCCACTCTTGCTCATGGCCTGCGGCGAAGATAACCGATTCTGAGCGGATTTTCTGTTCGTTCCAGCCGTGGAATGACAGTAGTTGCACCACCAGGGCGCGGCTGAACTTTCCTGGCGCAAGATTCAAGGCTTCATCTGCTGTTTTGTAGTCGCCACAAATCCAGCTGTAGGCTCCCAGCGTTTTGAGAGCTTCCTCTTTCAAATCTGCCGTTGGCGCCTCAGCCACGCGCTGCTTGCAAAGCGCGACCGCCGTTTGGGAAACCAGCGGATGGCGGCAGACGGTGCGCCAGTCCGCTCCGTCCCGCGCCAGATCTTGGAGCACTTCCAAAAAGAAATACGGCACCTCTGTGTCGAAACGCTTTGTCGCAGCGCAGGACAGGCCGAAGGCCAGCATCTGTTGATGTGAGCCGCCCCAACGCGGCAACAGTCCGTTCATCAGCGATCGGAATGATGACAAATGGTCAAATTGCGCATCCAGCACGCGATCCAGCCAGGCGAACGGCTTTTCTCCAGTGTTTCCACCAGTAAGGCTGATGCCCAACAGTTCGCGAACGGCGACGGGAGATGAAGGACGCAGCTTCCAGGCTCTCATGAAGCATTCCACCGCTTTCACACGCGACTCTTCGAAGCCCAGCCAGCCTTCCGGCTTGACCTTGGCGGCAAACGCATGGCCGCGTGCCAGCCACGCCTTGCGTTCGTGATAGCGGCCTGTGAGCATCTGTGTCGCCCACTCCGACAAGACGGGCGTTCCGCACATTTCCTGCACCAGCGTTTCGTCCTTCGGCAGCACCGATTCGCGGAAGACCGGCCATGAATTTTCATCGAGGATTTCATCCTCGTCCGGCTGGTAAACGCCCTCCTGAATGGACAGCCATGCGGCTTCGATGATGTCCTCGCCACGTGGTGCAGCGGTGGTTTTGCGTCGGGATTCACTCGCGATGCGTTCAAAGTCGGCCATCGTCAGCAGGCGTTGCGCCGAGGGCATTTCCTTGAACTTCGGATGACGTGCCGCCTTTTTATATGCCGCCTCGTAGCCGGGAAAATCCTGGGTGCTGCCGTAAATGGCCATGCCATGAAGCCAGTGGACGAGTGGATCATCCACTCCTGCTTTGAGTGCCGCTTCGCATTCCGTCACCATCGTTGCTGCCGTGAATGCGGAATCACGCTGTGGACTCTTGCGGATCTGCATGATGCCCTTGCGTGCTAGATTGAGCGTCTGCTCGCGCACGGTTGCGTCTGATTTCAACCTCGTGGCAAACGGCGTTATCACGGTGCGTTCGAACCACTTCAGCCATTGCCCTTCATAATCACGCTGTAGTCTTGCCTTCGGCCTCGCCTGGATTTGCGGCATTTCGTGTTTCGCAAGAAACTCGGCGATGGCCGTTTCCGGCAGTTCGACCGCAAGCGTGCTTGTGATCTGAAGTCCGGCGAGAATGGCAGGCAGAATCAGCGGTGTTCTTTTCATGGCCGGATTAGAACGGGCCGGCTTCAGCGATTCAAGCTCTTCCACACCGCAGGCAGCCGCTCGCGGACGAGTTTGGCGCTGTTGGCGGGAATCAGGTCAGGGGTGAGCGGGACGTTCTTGGTGTCCTCGAAGTCGAGATGGCCGGGAGCGCGCGAATACTTGTAGTCCTTGTCCAGGCTGCCGTCGGCGGAGAGCTGGACGCCGGTTTCATCGACACGCGGCACGGAGAAGTAGAACTGATGCTGTTCGATGCTGCAATGCTCGTCAGCCTTCAAACGCAGTTTGGCTTTGGCGAGTTCGCGGAACAGCTCGCGGGCGGTGGCTTCGGCGGGATTCACGAAAACGCGCTTTTCGGCGATCAAATCGCGAAGCGCGGCGTCTTTGCGCAGTTCATCGAATGCAGCGTCGATCTCATTCTTCGCCAGCGGGTAGTGTGTGCAGCCGAGCACGATGGTTTGCAGGGGCGCGGCGGCCTTGGTTCCGCGATACGCCTCCGCCAGGGCACGTGCTTCCTTCAGTGCATAGGCGGAAACCGATTCAGGGAAGGCGGAGTCACCTTCGATGGCACCGGCCAGCGTGGGACTGCCTTGCTGGGCGATGGCGGGCACGCTTTTGCCGGCAAGACCGAGCGTCTGCGTGATCGTGCGTGGATAAACGCCGCTGGCGCAGGTGCCGCTGGTCGCAAGCACACCGATGCCGCCTTCAGCTTGCGATTCGAGCACGCCACGAGCACCGGCTTCGACAACGCCGACGACGATCACGGGAATTTTCCATGCTGCGACGGCTTTGCGGATGTCTTCGAGGCCGTAGGCGGTCGCGGTGTTGCAGGCGATGACGATGGCTTTGACCGGCGGTTTGGTGAACTGAGGCTCTTTGCCTTCGGCGGACCAGAACCGGCGGCCGAGCAGGAAAATCGCATCCTTCACGATCAGTTCGCGCAGGTAGTCGGTGCGGTTGACGGCGGGGTAGTTGCCGTAGGGCATGTTGGCCTGGTCGCCGAAGTAGATGAAGCGTTCTTGCGCGAAATCCGGCGTGCCATCAGCTCCGGGCTGCAACGTGTCGTTGTGAAACGCGTCGAGCGTCAGCAACGACTCCAGCACGGTGAGGCCGCCGATGCCGGAATCAAACACGCCGACGGGCATCCTGCGTGTTTCATCCGTGCTCTGCCACGCCGAAGCATCAAAGCTGAACACGGCCCTGCCATCGGGATGCGCACTGGCATGACTGACGAGATCAGCAGCGTGGGTGGACGTGGCGAACAGCAGCCATGCGAGGATTTTCATGAGAGAGGGGGCTGATATCCGGGATGGAGCCCGACGGGAGTTCATGAGACGTGCGAAAAGCGTGAACAACAAGGTAGCCAGGGACGGAGGTGATGCGTAATCGTTCCAGCGCCGCGCTCAAGCGGCATCTCTCCTCCACCCTTTCATGTCCATCCCCATCCAGCGTGCCAGCCAGGCCAGCGGTGTCAGCCAGCATGTGATCCGCATCTGGGAGCGCCGCTACAACGCGCTGAGCCCGAGCCGCACCTGCACGAACCGCCGCATGTATTGCGACGAGGCGGTGCTGCGCCTCAGGCTCCTGCGCGTGCTGACGGAAAACGGCCACCGCATCGGGCGTGTCGCCGGCCTTTGCACGAAGGAGCTGGAGGACTTGGTGAACAAACTGCCTGCGGTGACGATCTCCGGGCTGCAAGGAGGCTGGAGCACACCAGCGCAGTGCATCGAAGCCGCCATCGCGGCGGCGAAGAAGTATGATGAGGACGCTTTGCGCGGCGTGCTGCTTCAAGCCCGGCGGCTTTTCGGCCAGGTTGGCATGCTGCACCAGGTATTCTGTCCTTTGACAGTGAAAGTGGCCGGGGAATGGCGGGAGGGAAGCCTGCGGCCAGGACACGAGCGCATCATCACCGAGGTCGTCCGCAGCCTGCTGCAGCGTCCGGCGGAAACCGGCGGACAGGGCGCCCGCGCCGGGCATGAGATCGTGGTCGCGTCTCTCACAGGAGAGGCGCATGAAATCGGAGCCTTGCTCGTGGCTGCTGCCGCGCGTGGACAAGGATGGCAGGTGACTTATCTGGGGCCCGGCCTGCCAGTGACGGAGATCGCGGCCTGCGCCATCGCCAGGAAAGTGAAGGCCGTGGGGCTGAGCCTCGTTTTCCCGGAGGAATGCCCGGTCATCAAGGACAAGCTGCGCCGCATGCGTGAACTGCTGCCGGCCGGGACCCAGTTGATCGTCGGCGGCTGCGCGGCGGAGAGTTACCGGTGCTGCGTCCCCGCCGAACTCGACATCTTGTGGGCGAATTGTCTGCACGAACTCGATGAGGTGCTGCTGAAAGTCTGACGGTGACGGGTTGCGCGCGCGGCGAGTTCTTCTAGTGTGCGCGACCATGCTTCTCCACCGCACGACCCAGGGCATCTTCATCCAGACCGCGTCCTCATGGCACGCCGTGACCGGCCGGGACTGGGACACGCTGTTCAATCTGCCGGATCTCGCCGCGCATCTGGCTGAAGTGGCCGCATCGTCTCCTGCGGTGGGTGCTCCGGCTGCGGATTCGATCCTCGCGCCGATTGTCTCCCAGGAGGTGTGGGCGGCGGGTGTGACGTACTTCCGCAGCCGCACGGCGCGCATGGAGGAGTCGAGGGAGGCAGGCGGGGGCAGCTTTTACGACCGCGTGTATGCGGCGGAGCGTCCGGAGATTTTCTTCAAGGCCACGCCGCAACGCGTCGCGCACCCGAACCAGCCGATGCACCTGCGTGGCGACTCGAAATGGATGGTGCCTGAGCCTGAGCTGACGCTCGCCATCAATTCACGCGGTGAGATCATCGGATGCACCGTCGGTAACGACCTCTCTTGCCGTGACATCGAGGGTGAGAATCCGCTCTACCTGCCGCAGGCGAAGTGCTTCAAGCTCTGCGCCGCGCTCGGTCCGGCGATCCTCATCCAAAGCGAGGCACCCGCGCCTACGATGCGCATCCATTTGCAAATCGACCGCGCTGGAGCCGCTGCATTCGAAGGTGAAACGACATTCTCACAGTTGAAGCGCTCACCTCAGGAGCTCGCGGACTTCCTGTTCCGCGACAACACCTTCCCCACTGGTGCATTTCTCATGACTGGCACCGGCATCGTCCCTGGCGACGAATTCACGCTGAAGAGCGGCGACATCGTCAAGATCACCATCGACGGCATCGGCACGCTCGCGAATCCGATGGCGTAATTCATTTGTTTCATCCTTCACCCCACGCATTTCTCATGACACTCACCGGACATCATTTCATCGCAGGCCGCGAGGCGGCACCGCACGGACATCAGTTCCACGCCTTCAATCCAGCCACCAGTGCGCAGCTTGAGCCGACTTATGGCGACGCCTCTCATGCGGAGGCAGATGAGGCGCTGCGTGCGGCGGATGCGGCCTTTGATACGTTACGTTTGGCCGTGCCGGAGACCCGGGCGGCGCTGCTGGATGCGATCGCGGATGAGATCATGACCTTGGGCGACGCGCTGCTCGAACGTGCGCATGCGGAGTGTGCCTTGCCGATGGCTCGGCTCACCGGCGAGCGTGGACGTGCGGTCGGGCAGTGCAAACTGTTCGCTTCTTTAATTCGGGAAGGTTCCTGGGCAGATGCGCGTGTGGATCATGCGCTTCCTGACCGCCAGCCGCTGCCGAAGCCGGATGTGCGCCGCGTGATGATGCCGATCGGCCCTGTGGTCGTGTTTGGTGCGAGCAATTTTCCCTTCGCCATCGGTGTTGTCGGCACGGACACGGTTTGTGCGCTCGCAGCAGGCTGCCCCGTTGTAGTGAAAGGCCATCCAGCACATCCGGGGACTTGTGAGATGCTCGGACGTGCTGTTTTGAACGCGTTGCACAGAGTCGGGCTGCCTGCGGGCTGTTTTTCGCTGTTGCATGGCAAGAGCAATGACATCGGCACGACGCTGGTGAAGCATCCGCTTACTCAGGCAGTCGGTTTCACCGGTTCACTGCGCGGGGGTCGTGCGTTGATGGATGTGGCTGCGGCGCGAGCGCATCCGATTCCAGTGTATGCGGAGATGGGATCGGTGAATCCTGTGTTCGTGCTGCCTGGAGCACTCAAGGAACGTGCGGCAAAACTGGCCGAGGCGTACATCGGATCGGTGACGATGGGCGTGGGCCAGTTCTGTACGAATCCAGCCGTCGTTCTCGGTTTGAAAAGCGATGCTCTGCGGCAGTTTATCACTAACGCGGCTGCTTTGGCTGCCAAGTCCGCTCCGCAGACGATGTTGCATCGCGGTATCAGCGAGGCTTATGATGCTGGTACCGCCGTGTGGCAGACCATCAACGGCCTGCAACTGGCCGGACAGTCCGAAACACCACCGAGCGAAACCGCGAGCCAGGCCGCCTGCCGAATTTTCACCACCACGATCGACGTGCTGGAAGGCAACGCCGAGCTGCAACGTGAGGTGTTCGGCCCGTGCTCGATCATCACGCAGTGCCCGACGCTCGAAGACATGCTGCGCTATGCGAACAGCCTCGAAGGCCAGCTAACCGCGACGCTTCATGGCACCGTGGAGGATTTGCGCGAGTTCGCGCCGCTGGTACGCGTGCTGGAGAAAAAAGTCGGTCGCATCATCTTCAATGGTTTCCCCACCGGCATCGAAGTCTGTTCTTCGATGCATCACGGCGGCCCCTATCCGGCTGCGAGCCACAGCTTCTTCACCAGCATCGGCACGGCAAGCATCTACCGCTTCGTGCGACCGGTCTGCTATCAAGGCTTCCCCGAAGAAGCGCTGCCTGAACTGCTTCAGGACGCGAATCCGCGTGGCGCGATGCGCATCGTGGATGGAGAAATGAAGCGGTGATTCTCATGGAGGGGCGACGATTCGTCGCCTCTCCACACTCACCGTTCCTTCTTCGAGTTCGACGGCGCGTTGAGGAACTTGCGCATGTCGTTGAAGATACTGTCAGGACCGTCCTGCTGCTGGGCGTGTGTGTGCATGCCTTCGAACCAAGTTTGAGTCGTCGCAGTGTGCGCCTTGGCCACGGCGAGGAGCAGCTCAAGCGTGATCGGCACCGGATGACCGGAGTGAATGGCGGCGGAGAGGGCGAGTTCGGCGGCGCGGTCGAACACCCATTTCAAATCGGCTCCGGAGAAGCTGTTGGTGGCTTCGATCAATGCAGCGGAGTCGAAATCGGCGATGGGTTTGTCTTTGGCGAGCAATTCGATGATCTGCGCACGGGCAGGCGCATCGGGCGGCGGCACGAAGATGGCCTGATCGAAGCGGCCCGGACGGCGGAATGCCGGATCGAGCGCCCAGGGCTGGTTCGTGGCACCGATGACGAGGATGCGCTGGTTGTCGCTGCGGATGCCGTCCATCTCATGCAGGAACTGGTTCACGAGATTGCGCATCTGGCTTTCGCGAATCTGGCGGCGGTCCTGCGCGAGCGAGTCGAGATCGTCGAACACGAGCACGCATGGCGCGTTGGCGCGGGCGGTTTCGAAGATTTGGTGCAGGTTGCGCTCAGTGCTGCCGAAATAGGGATCGAAGATCTCGTGCAGACCGACGGCGAGGTAGTTGCACGGCACTTCACCGGCGACAGCGCGCAGGATGAGCGTTTTGCCACAGCCGGGCGGGCCGTAAATCAAAATGCCGCCGCCGGTTTTGCGTCCGTAGGCCTTGTAGAGATCCGGGAACTGCAGGGGGTAGGTGATCTTGAGGCGGATTTCCTCCTTCAACTCCTCCATGCCGCCGACATCGGCGAAGGTGACGCGGCTGCGCTCAGGATCGCCAGGGGCGTAGAAGGTTTCCGGCCGCCAGTCGTAGGGCGGCTCATCGAACGGATCGTCGAAAAACTCATCCTGCTCGCCGCTGCCTTGAGGCTGGGTTTCCTGCGCGGCGGGTTCCGGGGCAGGGGCGGGCGCGCTCTTGCGCGCATCGCGCGCGGTGCGGCCAAGTTCGCGTTCCAACGCGGGATCGCTCATGGTGCCGTCGATTTGCGCGGCACGGTCAAAATGATCGATGGCCTTGGCGCGGTCGCCTTCGCTCAAATGCACGCGGCTGAGCAGCAGGTGGGCCTGTGCGTTGTTCGGTTCGAGAAAAATCACGCGCTCGGCACGCACGGCGGCGCCTGAGGTGTCGCCCTCCATGAACAAAACCTTCGCGACGCCAAGCTGGGCGTCGGTTTGATCCGGGTCGATCTCCAGGGCGCGGGTGAAGACTTCGCGCGCCTCGTCCAGGTGCAGCTCCTCAAGGCAGGCGCGGCCATACAGCAGCAACAGCGAGAGGTTGTTCGGCGACTGCGTGAGCGCATCGCGAAGGGCGGAGGAGTTTGGCATGAGCTTGGGGTTTGAGACAGCCACAAGGGCGATCACGCTCAGATTAAAGACCGCACAAAGCGTGTCGCCAATGATTTCTTGGCGGGAGTGATTTCATCGCGGTGAAGTCGCAGGTGGGTGCCGTGACGCGTCACCACTTCTTTTTAAAACTGCCGCCACCGCCGAAGCGTTTGCCGCCGCCGAAACCGCCGGGTTTGTTGCCGAATCCGGGTTTTTTGAAGCCGCCGCCGCCTGCGTCTTCACGCCGCGGGCCGCCATCGTAGTCGCCGCCGCCTCCGTAGCCGGGGCTGGGGCCTTCGCCTTCACGATTGAGCCAGGGCTTGGGCTTGTTGAAGCCGCCTTTTTTGAACCCGCCGCCAAAACCGCCTGGTTTGTAGCCACCGCCGAAGCCGGGTTTCTTGAATCCACCGCCTCCGCCGTAGCCACCACCGCCAAAGCCACCTTTCTTGAAGCCGCCACCGCCGCTGAAGTATTTCTTGCCGATGCCTTGCCCGGCATCGCCCGGACGGTCGGCGTAGTCCATGCGGACTTCACGGCCGCGGATGACCGCGCCTTGCTGCTTGATGCCTTCGAGCACGGCTTCAACGCTGTCCTCCGGCACTTCGACGAAGCTGCACTTCTCGACGACGTCGATGGTTCCGATGCTGCCAGGGCGCAGGTCCTGAATCGTGTTGTAGAGCATGCCGGCAATGTCGGCAGGACGCACCATGTCCATGCCGCCGACGTTGATGAACAGCCGCACCATGCCGGAACGCGGGCCGCGCTGGGCGAAGCTGCGTTGTTTCTTTGGCAGAGATTCGTTGTCTCCAGCATCATCGTATTCTTTGTCGAATTTGGCTGGAGCCGGTCTCGGAGCGGCTTCTTGATTGGTGGGGCCGGCTTCATCATGTTCCTGGCCGGTGAGCTGGGCAGGAGCTTCGGCGGGCGCGCTGGTTTCGGTCGTTTCGACGGCAGGTGCATCCACAGGGGCGCTGCGGGCCTCCACAGCGGGCTGGGGACGCGGTTTGAACTCGCGCTGCGGCATTTCCTTTTTCTTGCCGGTGCGGTCTTCCATGATCTGCTCGCTCTCGCGGCCCTGGTCCTTCATGAGCAGGTCCATGAGCGCGCTGGCGATTTCCGTGGCGGTGAAGCCGATGTCGAGCAAGCGCTGGATGCTGTGCTCGTGGGAGGTGAACTCGCCACCTTCGAGCACGGCCTTCACTTTTTCAAAAGCCTGATCGACACGCGTGGCCTCGACTTCCTCCTGCGAGGGCACCTTGGCGCGCTCGACGCGGATGTTGATGAAGCGCTGGATGCGCTGCATGAGGTAAATCTCACGCCCGGCGACGAGGCTGACGGCCTTGCCCTTGCGCCCGGCACGGCCGGTGCGGCCGATGCGGTGGACGTAGTCCTCGGCGTCGTAGGGCAGCTCCAGATTGACGATGAGGTCGATGTCGTTGACGTCGAGGCCGCGGGCGGCGACGTCAGTGGCGACGAGGACTTCGACATTGCCGCTGCGGAAGTTGCGCATGACGCGCTCGCGCATGGTTTGATTGATGTCGCCGTGCAGGCGGTCGGCGGCGTAGCCACGGGCCACGAGGGCGTCGGTGGCGTCATCGACGGCGCGTTTGGTGTTGGCGAAGACGATGGTGAGACGCGGCGTCTCGATGTCGAGGACGCGGCAGAGCACTTCGAGCTTCGAGCGGCCATGCACCTCGTAGTAGCGCTGCTCGATGGTGGGCACGGTGAGCGCCTTTTGCTCGATGGTGATCGTGGCGGCGTTGCGCGTGTAGTTTTCGACGAGACGGCGGATGCGCGGCTCGAAGGTGGCGCTGAAGAAAATGGTCTGGCGGTCCTCCGGCACGGCGGCCATGAGGCGGTCGATGTCCTCGGCAAAGCCCATGTCGAGCATCTCGTCCGCCTCATCGAAAACGAGCGACTTAAGGCCGTCGAATTTGATCAGTCCGCGCT
>JAEUHJ010000122.1 GCA_016795375.1 Verrucomicrobiaceae bacterium | reverse complement strand
TAGCGGCGGGCGCGTGTCTCACGCGCGATCTGCCCGCCACGCCGGGCAAAATCAACCACGGTGTCGCGGAGCGAATGGTGCAGCGAGAGAATGCGCGATGAACGAAGGTCGGCGAACGGAGGCATCAAACGTGGAATTTGTGCCTCCGACATAGCCGCAACGGCCCCGCCCTGGCAATGCGGAAATGCCCGGCATCACTCCGGCTGGGGTGGTTTCACCACGGCCATGATGCGCATGGACATGGCATGATCCTGGACGCGAATGGTGACGATGTCCCCGGTGTGGCGGCGCATCACCGCCCGCCCCAGCGGAGCCTCGACGGAAACCCGGCCCTGTTCCGCGTCCGCCGAATAATGCGGCACGACCTGGATGGTGAAGTCGGGCTCATGCAAGGCACCGAGCGAGTTAAGCGGGCGCAACGTGACAAGATCATTGAAAACAATGGGATGAACATTCATGGCGAAATGGTGGACAAAAGGGTGATGGAAAAACAGTGCGGTTCTGAACAAACCCTGCCTGTCATCCAGGAGACACGGCGGCGCACATGCCTGCGAAACACGAGAACATGCCGCCGTTTTCCGGACACCATCAGGGTGGATGGATTGAAAGCGGGCAATCAGGACGACTGCATCCCGCAGAACTGCGGACAACCCCGCTCAGTACGCAAGGGGTCGCCCGCTCAATCTCGACTGGCGAACAGCCGGTGATGAGCCGGCTCCACCACACGATTCCTGCCCTGACGGGCGGGATACAGATGCGAATGTGGCTTCATCTTCATGGTGTCCTGTCATATACGAAGCCTTGCCCGGGAATCAATCATGATGATCCACCCTATCCGCGCCGACATGTTCGCGGCCGGAGCCACTCCCTCTCATCCACCTTCCCGAACAGGCAAGAACAGCCGCTCAGTGAGACTGTTCGCAGTCTTTGCGTATCTTTTTGAGCAAAACTTCAAGTTCATTCAGTGCGGCGCTTGTTTTGGAGATCAGACCTGGCAGAGGCTCCAGGTAGCGTTTTTCAAACTCCACGGCCTTGGCGTCGCGCCAGCATGTTTTGGTCGAATGCCAGTGCTCGGAGAGTTCGCGGGCGTTTTGGATCAGGTTCATTGTGGAATGCGGAGTGTGGAATGCGGAATGGCCGGAAAACGGAGCGGCATGGTATTCCGCAATCCGCATTCCGAAATCCGCATTTGTTCAACTGGAAGGCTCAGGACTCGCCGCCGGAGCAGGAGTTTCGTTGTAGGCCTGGAGGATTTTTTGAATCTCAACCAGATACGCGGCGGCGAGGCCGAGATCGTTTTCGATGAAGTCCCGCAGGCCGTCCAGTTTGCGGGAGAGCGGATCGACCATGCGGTCGTAGTCGCGCGCCCAGCCTTTCGTGCGCTCCAGCTTTGCCTGCGCCTCCTCCAGCACGACCTTGGCCTTGCGCACCGCCATCTGCTGCACGCTCGGCGCGTCCACAAACTCGGACAGGCGGGCGGACATGAGTTCCGCGTTCGCCTGATCGAGCTTCTTCTGCCGCGCTTTGATCTGGGTGGTCCAGTAGAACGGCTGCTCGGTTTGCAGCCAGGCGCGGGTCTTTTTCACCGAGTCCTGCGCCATCTCCAGCGACTGCCGCGTCTTGCTGATGAAGACGATCAGCGCTGAGCGAAATGCCTCGATGGCGTCGAGGTTCGAGATGCGGGCTTGGTCGGCCATCGATTAGCGTTGATTGAGATAATCCTCGATGCGCTGGGCTTTGCGCAGCAGGAAGGGAGTGTGCTGCTCCGACATCTCCATGAACTTCTTGATCGCCTTCATGGTGGTGAGGAACTCGGCGGCGAATTTCTCATGCTCCGCGTCCTGCCAGGTCTCGCCGAGGGCGGAAAAGCGGCTTTGCAACGAGGACGCCCGCTGCTGTATATCGGTGTTGAAACGTCTGAGTTCCGCCGCGAAACGGCGGACCTCCTCGGGATTCATGATTGCCTGGGCCATGTGGAAATCATGAATGATCCACGCTGGATGACGAGCAAATTCCTGCTCCCGACTGGCGAGCATGGACAAAAATGGCCCCACAAGGGCTTTTTCGACACGGCAGGATTGCTACATGCCCGCCAGATGCCTGAACATCCACCGCAACCTCGCATCACCATCATGAAAGCTGCCTTTCTATCCCTCGCCTTGCTGTCCGTCAGCCTGTCCCATGCGCAAACGCAGCAGGACGTTCAAAAAGCCATCACCCGCGGCCTCGATTTCCTCAAATCACAACAGAACAAGGACGGCGGCCATTGGGTGACCACGGAAGACCCGGCGCTCAGCGCGTTGGTGATCTCCGCCTTGATCCAGGATCCGGCGAAGAGCGAGTCTGAAGAACTGAAGCGCGGTTACGATTTCCTGCTGAGCAAGGTGCAGCCGGACGGCGGCATCTACACCAAGGCGCGCGCGAACTACAACTCCGCCATCTGCCTCATGGCGCTGGTGCTGCGCGCGCGGCCCGAGGACGATGAGATCATCCGCCGTGCGCGCAAATTCGTCGCCGGGCAGCAAAACGATGCCGACACGCCGGGCAAGACGGACAATCCCTTCGATGGCGGCATCGGTTACGGTGGCGTGCAGCCCGGTGCTCCGGCGCATGCGGACCTGTCGAACACCACGTTCGCGCTGGAGGCGCTGTATTATTCGAAGAAGCTGTTCCAGGACAGCGGCAAGCCGGTGGACAAGAAGGACGACCTGAACTGGGACGCGGCGATTCAATTCGTCTCGCGCTGCCAGAACCTCAAAGCATCGAACGACCAGCCGTGGGCCGGAGACGACAAGAAGAACATCGGTGGCTTTGGTTACACGCCTGTGCCGCAGGCACCCCGTGGTGGTAAAAAAGATGGCGGGGCGACGCCGATGCGTTATTACGGCAGCATCAGCTACGCCGGCATGCTCAGCTTCATCTACGCGGGCCTCACACCGGCCGATCCGCGCGTGAAAGCCGCGCTCGAATGGCTCGGCGACAACTACACGGTCGATGAAAACCCCGGTCAGGGTGCCGAGGGCCTGTATTACTACTACCACACGATGGCCAAGGCGCTCGCCACGGCAGGCATCAAGACTTTGAAGACCAAATCAGGCAATGCGGACTGGACCAAAGACCTCGCCAAGAAACTCATCAGCCTGCAAAACGACAACGGTTCGTGGGTCAACACCGCCTCCGGCCGCTGGATGGAAAGCGATCCCATCCTCGTCACCGCCTACACCGTGCTGGCGCTGGAGCAGGTGCATGGGGTGATGAAGTGACAAAAGTCTCGTAGCGCGGAATTCCGATTCCGCGACGGTCACGTCTCCGTATGGAATACCGAGCTACATCGCCGCTCGTATCCGCTGAATGGAAAGTTATTCCATGGACAATGAAGCAGTTGGTCATGCGGTCCAGAGGCCAGGCCCTCCGTAGCGGCTGACGTCAGTCTGCCGCCACGCGTCGGAACTCTCACGAGTCCCTCAACCGCAGGACAAAAACCGACATTTTGTTTCCCTATTACTGTATAGAGGTGTAGAACCACGAACATGCAGGCCAATACCCGAGATAGGCACACATTTTGTCGCCCATAAAGCTGCTGACAAGCCTCGCAATGTGTTAACCATACTCCACGCCAGCCAAATGACCAAGGTCGTGATCGACACCTGCGTGCTACTCGATATTATCGATGAAAATCGGCCACGGCACGCAGGGGCTGCAAAGTTGTGGGACTACATCAGAGGCGCCGGTGTAACAGTCAGAACGCCGATGCATGCGCTGTTTGAGATTTCCGCTCGCCTGAAGAATCCCGACTATCGACTCACAATGAAGATGTCAAAGGCGCTAACCAAAAGTTCACCGCTTCATTTGGATTTCGTGCCTATCGACGAGTCCTTCTTCCAAAATTACTATTCGACCGACCTCCCCTACATAAAAGGCGGCGACCTAATTTTTTTGGCGCTCGCGCACAAGGAGAACCTGCCACTAATTACCGAAGATGGTGACCTCAGGAAAAAATCTTCTTCGATTGGTGTCGCCGTCTATTCTATCGATGAGTTCTTGGCCAAGAATGTGCCCACCCCACATAGCTAAAAAGAGTCACGCCGCACGGGCTTATGGCTAAGCTTGCCTTCCCCCTCAATCCACATACAGCAACGCATTGCTGCTCATGAGCGCGTGGCACAGCGCCGTGAGGCCGAGGAAGGCGGGATCGGCGGGGGTTTTGGAGGGAGTCCCTAGTTCGGCTTCGGCGGGCGTGGGATTGGCCTTGTAGAACTCAGTCTGCGCCTGCACGAACTCAATGCTCTGCTGCACATCGGATTCGGACGGCGCCTTGCCATGCACGAGCTTCCACGCGCAGCGCACCTGGTCAGCGAGTTCCTTGCCGCCTTCAGTCTGCACGCGCTGCGCGAACTGCTGCGCATGCACGCGCATGGTGGAGCTGTTCATGAGCAGCAGGCTCTGCGGGCTGACGGTGGTGACGGAGCGGATGTCGCAGCTCGGCTCCATGATCGGCGCATCGAACGTGGCGAACATTTCCAGCGGACGTGAGCGGCGTGCCTGAACGTAGATGCTGCGGCGGAATTCGTCGCCATTCATCGCAATGACTTTGCCGGTGGGACGGCCCGCAGTGTCGGTGGTGTCGATGCCGATGACGACCTGGCCTTCCTCGTTGTACATGACCGGCACCGGAGCGCCGCCGACCTTTGGATTCAATTTGCCGCTGACGGCGAGCAACGTGTCGCGCAGCGTTTCGGCCTCAAGACGCACGACATTCATGCGGCTGAGCCAGGTGTTGTCCGGATCGATGCGATCACGCGTGGCGTCGCGCGTCGAGGCCTGACGATAAGTGCGCGAAGTCATGATCTGGCGATGAAGCTGCTTCAAGCTCCAGCCGTTGCGCATGAAATCGCCAGCCAGCCAGTCAAGCAGCTCCGGATGGGTGGGCCTGACACCAAGCTGGCCGAAATCGCCGGGGCTGGCGGCGATGCCTTTGCCGAAATGATGCATCCAGACGCGATTCACCATCACGCGGGCGAGCAACGGATGCCTGCCGTCGGTCAGGGCGTTCGCCAGGGCAAGACGGCGGCCCGTGGTGGGCAATCTGGCATCTTTCTCCGGCAATTCGACCTTCCGCCGCCCGGCGAGCACACTGAGGTCGCTGGGGCCGACTTTATCCTTCGGCTGATCGTGCTGGCCGCGATTGAAAATGAAGGTCGCAGGGACTAGTTCCGGCCTCTTTGGTTCCTCGGCGAGGGCATGCAGGAACTCCTCCACCGGCTTGGTGGCGCGCACTTTGGCCGCGTCCTCCGTCATGATTTTCAGTTCGGCCGCGTGCTTGGTCTTGTAGGTGGTGTCGTAAAGATAGAGTGATCCAGCGCTGAGCTGGTTGATGCGCGGCCAGTTTTTCAACAGCGCGACCTGCTCCTTCGTGCGCTTTTTCGCCTCGGTACGATAAGCGGTGCGCAATGCCTCGCGATCAATCTCAGGAGCCTTGCTGATCTCTTTTTCGAGCACTTCAGTGATGAACACCTCCGTCTTCTTCAACCGGGCATCATCGATCACCTTCGCCTCGGCCTCGACCTTCGCGGCCACGGCGGCCTGGGCGGCCGTCTGCAAGGAGACGAGGCGGCGGGCAGGAACGCGCCAGTGTTTTGTGTCAAAGGCAGGCTCGAACACGGCCCGCAACTTGTAGTAGTCGGCCTGCGAGATGGGATCGTAACGATGGTCATGGCACTGCGCACAGCCGATGGTCAGTCCGTAGAGCGACGTGCCGACCATTTTGATCGTGTCCGCGATGTTCGCATTCTGCGTGGCCGCGTCGTTCATCTCGCCGGTGCCGTTGGGCGACATGCGCAGAAATCCGGTGGCTGTGAGCTTTTCGATGGAGTCCGCCGACTCATTGTTGAACGGCTTCGGGATCATCTCGTCGCCCGCGAGCTGCTCGCGCACGAACTGGTCGAAGGGTTTGTCCTTGTTGAGAGCGTCGATGACGTAGTCGCGGTACTTCCACGCCCATTTGCGCTCCAGATCCTTCTCGCCAAAGCCCTCGCTGTCGGCATAACCGGCCGCGTCGAGCCAGTGACGGCCCCATCGCTCGCCGTAATGCGGCGAGGCGAGCAGGCGATCAATCAGTTTGTGGATTGCGGAATGCGGATTGCGGATTGAATCAGCAACGAACGCATCGACTTCCACAGGCGTCGGTGGCAGGCCCAGCAGATCAAACGTGGCACGACGAATGAATGTCACCGGATCGGCCTCGTTTGAGAACGACAGGCCGTTTTCAGCCTGTTTCGCGGCGATGAAGGCGTCGATGCCGAGCTCCAAGTTTAAAATTTCAAG
>JAEUHJ010000119.1 GCA_016795375.1 Verrucomicrobiaceae bacterium | reverse complement strand
GAAGACGATCTCCAGCCAGGGCAGCATGAACCAGCCGCCCACGCAGGCCAGGCCGCCCAGGTGCTGGCCTCCCGTCAGGTAATAGCCGGCCAGATACGAGGCACCGAGCAGGGCGAACCAGCCGAGCTTCTGGATGAAGCGGTGGCTGAAACTCCGGCACGCGATGGCAAACACGACGGCCGCCGCGACATACAATGTCTGCTGAAGGATGCTTTCCATGAGATGGCCGCAGGCTGGGTGTGAAGGTGAGGCTGGCAGATTGCTGAAAAACGATGCCGGGAGTCCGGGTGATGTAAAGCAGCAGAATGCCGGGCCGCGCCACTCAGCAATCGAGTTTTTCGTGTCTTGTCAACGTCGATGGCGTCTCCGGTCAGATGAAAAGACAAAGGACACGACTCGCGTCGTGTCCCTCTCAAAAAACGAGGCGGAGAGATCACTTCGGCTGCGTGGCCGGAGCAGCGGGTGCTGGCACCGGTGCGGCGGCAGGAGCCGGGGCTGGAGCCTTTGGCTTTGGAGCTTCGGGAGCCTTCGCAGGCGCGGGCTTGGCGGGTTCAGCAGCTTTTGCAGAGGGGGTGGTCGCCGCAGGCGCGGCTTTCTTGTCGTCTGCCTTCGGGGCTTCGACGGGTTTTTCCGCAGTGGTGGCAGGAGCCGGGGCCGCAGGCGCGGCAGCGGCGGGTTTGGCGTCACCGAAAATCTTCTCGGCCTTGCCGCCGTTCTGCCTGCGGCTGACGAGCACGGCCAGGATCAGCGTGAGGGCGAAAAGGATGATGGCAAGGTAAACGGTGAACTTTTGCAGCACGTTCGTGGTCTGCGCACCCCAGACCTGGCTGGCGGCAGCGTCGCCGAAGGAGGCGCCAAGACCCTCCTGCCGCGGGCGCTGCATGAGCACGACGAGGATGAGCAGGAGGCAGACGATGACTTCGACCGCAGTGAGGATGCCAATGATGATGTCCATAAAAAGGGGCGCGAATATGGGGGCACTTCCCCGCTTGGCAAGAGGGAGTTCAGGAGCCGTTTCAGGGGCTGGCCAGCGCCTCGCGCACCATCACCGGGTCGTCCGTGGTGATGCCATCGACACCGAGTTTCGCAAAACGCCGCGCATCCGCCGGCTTGTTGACCGTCCAGACGAAAAGCCCCAGGCCCGCGTCGCGGACCCGCCGCACCATCGCCTCACCCCACGGGAAGTCCTTCATGCCGAGGTCGAGGCCGTCGAGCTTGTCCGCCTTCGTGTCGGCGATGAGCTGGCCCAGGTTTGCGGGCTTCCCGCCCTTGGTCTTGCCGGCGGCGAGGCGGTAAACCTTGATCCACGGCATCGCCTTCTTCGATTCGGCGGCGGCGTCGCGCTTGAACGCGATGATCACGAGCTGCGCCGCGCGATCCTTCATCGGCTCCAGGATGCGCCGCAGTTCCGGCACGATCTCCGCGCCGCATTTCACCTCGATGAAAAACCGCTCTTTCCCCACGGGCAGCGTCGCCAGCGCCTGCTCCAGCGTCGGGATCTTTTCATCCGCCCACTCCTTGCCCTTCCACGAGCCGGCGTCGAGCGCGGTCAGTTCCGCCTGCTTTGATCTGGCCACGTTCAGGTTCACGCCGGTGGTGCGTTTCGTGTCCTTGTCGTGAATGACGGCGTTTTTCCCGTCGGCGGTGAGGTACACGTCCAGTTCACAGGCGTCGGTCTGCTTCTCCCAGCCCAGCCTGAAGGCCGCCAGCGTGTTTTCCGGCGCACGCGCGGAAAAGCCGCGGTGGGCGATGATTTCGACGGCGTGGGCGGACATGGTGGTCAGGAGAAGCAGCAAAAATACGGGATGGTTCATCAGGAGAAAGCAAACGACGCAAACACCCGTAACCCTGCTCCCCAGATGAAAATTCGCGTTCTTCTTGCAGGCATCCTTGCGGTCTGCCTCGTCAATTCCTGCTCCAAGTCCTCCAACAAGGATCACCACGTCATCCTGATCAGCATCGACGGCTTCCCGGCCTGGATGTGGAATGATCCGACGTTGCAGGTGCCGAACTTGCGCAAGCTCGCGGCGGAGGGTGCGAGCACGAAGGCGATGACGGTGAGCAATCCGTCCATCACCTGGATCAACCACACCACGCTCGTCACCGGCGTGGAGCCGCGCAAGCACGGCGTGCTCTTCAACGGCCTGCTCGTGCGCCAGGGCGACGGCAAGCCGCCGAAGATCGAGCAGTGGGCCGAGAAATCCCGCATGGTCTTCGCGCCCACGCTCTACGACATCGCCCATGAGAACGGCCTGACCACGGCCGAGTCCGACTGGGTGGCAGTGACGAAGGCCAAGACCATCGACTGGAGCTTCGCGGAGCTGCCGGAGCCGGAGGGCGCCGTCGTGAAGGAGATGATCGCCGCCGGCACGGTCACACCGGAGCAGATCGAATGGATGCAGATCGGCCCGAAACGCAAGAGCGTGACCTTTCTTGACAGCATGTGGACCAAGGCCGCCATCCACATCTTCAAGACGCACCAGCCGAACCTGCTGCTCTTTCACACCCTCAACACCGACGCCGTTCACCACTATTACGGCCCCGGGACGATGGCCAGCCACACGGCGCTGGCTTACGCGGACCGTCTTGTCGGCGATCTGATCAAGGCGGTCGATGAAAGCGGCCTGCGTGACAAAACCACCTTCATCATCGCCACCGATCACGGCTTCAAAAAGGTCTCGAAGATCATCCTGCCAAATGTGGTGCTGAAAAAAGCCGGGCTCGCGCAGGGGCTGGGTCCTTCGATCAATACCTGCGACGCGTATGCGATGACGCAGGGCGGCATGGCCTTCGTCTATGTCACGAACCCCGCCCGGAAGGCCGAGCTGCTGCCGAAGCTGAAGGAGATGTTCGCGCAGACCGAAGGCGTGGACCGTGTGATCGACGGCAAGGACGGCCACACGCTCGGCATGCCGGTGCCGGAGGAGAATCCGGGCATGGGCGACCTCGTCCTCTACCCTAAGGCCGGCCACGTCTTCAAAAACGACGCTGGCGGTGACGTCGTCGTGACGCCGTCACTGAACTACGCCGGCACGCATGGCTACTTCAACGGTGACCCCGAGCTCGACGGCATCTTCATCGCCAGCGGACGCGGGATCAAGAAAGGCGTCGTGCTTGACCGCATGGCGAATCTTGACGTGGCTCCGACCATCGCGAGGCTCATGGACCTCAAGCTGCCACAGCAGGACGGGCGTGCGCTGGATGAGATTCTCCTTGGCAAATAGAGTCGCGTGGCTCCGGCGGCGGCCCCGCCCTGAAAAAAGAAAGCCGGGGCGGAGCACCCCGGCTTTGTGTGAAACGGTCGTTCCTGGCATTGCGCGGCGCTACTTCAGCTCAGCCGTCACCACCTTCTTGCCCTCGATCTTGAGGCCTTCGACCTTGCTGAACTTCGCGGCGGCGTCGCTCATGCTCATCCCGCCGTCGCCGGATTCCATGACTTCAGCAAAGGCGTCGGTGTTGTCCATGAGCTTGTCGAACTGGATGTCGAGGTAGCTGATCGTGCCGTCATTGAAGTGCGTGGCATCAGAGCTGGCGATGCCGCCCGCGCCCTTCACTTCCACCGACATGCGCATGCCGGCGAACATGGGCTTCATCATGCCCATCTGCGCCTTCATCTGGGCGATTTCCTCGGGACTCTTCTTGGGCTTCCCCTCGCCGCCGCCCTTCTTTTTGTCCGACTCGGGATTGGTGATCGTGAGGGAGGAGCCGCTGAGGGCGAAGGTCATCGGTTCGGAATTGGAGGCGGGTTTGCCCTCCTGCTCCGGCTCGAAGGGCAGATACTTCAGCTTCGAGAGGTCGGCGACGGCGAAGACGACCTTCGTCCCGGTCTTGCCGTCCGGGGTTTTGACTTCCTCGTGGGATTTCACCGTGACTCCGTCGCCGAGCTTCTTCGCGCGCGCCTCAGCCTTCTCCTTGTCCATGCTGAGACCCTTGAGCTGGTCGCTCTGGCCGCCGCCTGCCGCGGCCATCGCCGCGAGCTGGGCACCGAGGAGCATGGACTCCTCGATGATGGCGGTGCCGTCCTTGTTGACGGTGATGGTGGATTTGATTTCAAAGCATGAGGTCAGGGCCAGGGAGGCCGCCGTGAGGAGGAGAAGGTGGAGTTTTTTCATGAGGGCCGCAGTTTACGCCAGCGCCACCTCCACAAACAAGAAGAAAGCTCTCTTAAAAAATCGAATGGATGCCTGGCCGGCGCGGCATGAATCATGCCGCTTGCCAAACCGCCCTGCTTCTGAAACAAATCACGCATGGACTCCCACGAAGTGATCAGCAAGGCTGTCGAGCGCACCAGCTTCAAGGAGGTCGCCTCCCAGATGGGCGTCTCCCTCTCGCTCGCCTACAAATGGTCCCAGCCCGACGAGCAGCAGGGCAGCGGCACCGCCAATCCGCTCGACCGCGTGCGGCAGCTCTATGAGATCACCCGCGACCCGCAGCTCATCCAGTGGCTCTGCCACAAGGCGAATGGCGTCTTTGTGCAGAATCCCGCCGGGGGCGGTCCTCGCGGCATGGAACTCATGCCCGCCACGCAGGAGATCGTGCAGCAGTTCGCGGATTTGCTCACCGCCATCAGCAAGTCAGCCGCTGACGACCGCATCACTGGCGAGGAGGCCGCGCACATCCGCAAAGTATGGGACGAATTGAAGCGCTTCACCGAGGGCTTTGTGCGCCTTTGCGAAAAGGGCGACTTCGCCCACCTCGTCGAGGAGCTCAAAACGCATCAGCCGAGGAGATGACCCCCACATGTCCGCATCAGGCCCGCTTCTCATCCGCCACGAAGGCCACACGGAGCGCGAACGCAGCACCTGCGGCTGGCGTGACCGCCTCATCAGCCGCGAGGACGTGCCGCTGAATCCCGCCGCCTGGGCGCATGCCGTGGACATCGACGGCGCGAAACTCCACTACCACAAGCGCTCCACCGAGCTCTATTACGTCCTCGAAGGCGGCGGCTCCGTGATGCTGGACGGCGTGGAGCATCCCGTGGGCAAAGGCTCCCTCGTCCACATCCCGGCTGGTGTCGTTCATGGAGCCCGCGGCAAGATGCGGGTCCTCGTCGTCGGCATCCCCGACATCGCGGAGGATGATTACTTCGAGGTGGCATCGCCGGATGAATGTTGACGGCAATGGCCGGGCGGAAACCCGCCATTCTGCCCGCGAGGCATCTCTCACAGTTCCTTGATCGACACCTTCCTGAACTGAATCAGGCTCGAGGCCGGCGAGAATTCACCGGTCTTCGCATTCTTGCCGCCGTGGTGCTGGAGGCCGAGTTTGCCCTTCGCGGGAACGCCGGGCAGTTGTGCGTTTTCGATCACCGTTTTGCCGTTGAGCACGACCGTAAGACGATCGCCCTTCATCGTGATCTCGAAGGTGTTCCATTCGCCCACCGGCTTGTCAGCGTTCACCTTCGGCGTCACACCGGCGCGCACTTCCGGCGGCATCGCCTTGTCCATGCGGTAACCATAGACCTCACCGCTGCCGACCGGCCAGCACCAGATGTTGATCTGCGACTTGCCCTGGCCGCGCAGGTAGATGCCGGAGTCGGCGTTCGGCGTCGGAATTTTGATCTCCTTGCCGCTTTCATCGAGCTTGTGCGTGCCATCGGGCAAAACGACCGGCATGTCGTAGAGTCCGGTCGTCTGCTTGAGCCGCCAGTCAATCTTCAGGGTGAAATCTCCATACTCCTTCGCTGTCCACAGGTTCTTGTCCTTGCCGGGAGCCTCGCTGCACGCGTCGTAGTCGATCACTCCGTCGATCACCTTCCAGTGGCCGTTGTCGCCTTCGGGAATGACCCAGTTCGTGAGGTCTTTGCCGTTGAACAGCGGGGTGAAACCATCGTCAGCAGCGAAGGCGATGGCAGAAAGGGCGAGCAGGGAAAGCAGAGTCGTCTTCATGGTCGTGAGAAAACGGCCGTGGCGAGGTTTGCATTGCACGCGGAAGGTTGAATGTGCCAAGTGTGCCGCATGCCACACGATCTACAAACCGCCCTCCGACAGCACTTCGGCCACAGTGCCTTTCGCGCCGGGCAGGAGCAGGTGATGGCTGCTTTGCTCGCCGGAAGGAGTGCGCTGGCCTTGTTCCCGACCAGCGCGGGCAAGTCGCTGTGCTATCAACTGCCGGCTTTGCTCATGGACGGTGTCACCCTCGTCATTTCGCCGTTGATCGCGTTGATGAAGGACCAGGTCGAGGCATTGCTGGCGCGTGGCATCGCCGCCGCCAGGCTGGATTCATCGCTCACGGCGGAGCAGGCGGCCCAGGTGTTCGACGACATGCGCAACGGCACGCTGAAGCTGCTCTACATCGCGCCGGAGCGGCTCATGAACGAAAACTTCATCGAGCGGCTCAAGCGTTCGAAGATCGCCATGATGGCGGTGGATGAGGCGCACTGCATTTCGGAATGGGGGCACAATTTCCGCCCTGAATACCTGCGTCTCGCGCATGTGGCGCAGGAGCTCGGCATCCAGCCGGTGCTCGCGCTCACCGCCACGGCCACGCCATCGGTCGCAACGGACATTCGTCGCGCGTTTGGCATCGTGGAGGCGGATCATGTGCAGACCACGTTCCACCGGCCGAATCTGCATTTCCGCATCACGCCCTGCACCGCGAAGCAGCGCCTGCCGCATCTCACGAAACTGCTGCTCAAACGCAAGGTGCCCAGCATCGTCTATGTCACGTTGCAAAACACCGCCGAGCAGGTCGCCACGCATTTGCAGAAGAGCGGTGTGAACGCGCTGGCCTACCACGCCGGTTTGCCCGACGAACATCGTCATGCGGCGCAGGACGCGTTCATGAGCGGTCAGACGGATGTGATCGTCGCCACCATCGCTTTCGGCATGGGCATCGACAAATCCGACATCCGCGCCGTTTATCACTACAACCTGCCGAAGACGCTCGAAAACTACTCGCAGGAGACCGGGCGTGCCGGACGCGATGGCAAACCGTCCGTGTGCGAGCTGCTCGCCTGCGCTGACGACTGCATCGTGCTGGAAAATTTCACTTATGGCGACACGCCGACGCCGCAGGCCATCCGCCAGCTTCTCGATCACCTGCTGCTCAGCGGCGGCGAGTTCGATGTGTCGATGTATGACCTCTCACACGCCACCGACATCCGTCCGCTCGTGATCGAAACCGTGATCACGAATCTGGAACTCGACGGCATCCTGCGTCCGCTCGGATCGTTTTACGCCAGCTATCAATTCCGCCTGCTGCAACCCGATCAGCGCGTCCTTTCCGGCCACAAACCGGAGCGGCAGGCCTTTTTGCGCCGCTTGTTTCAATGCGGCAAACGCGGCACGAAGTGGACGACGCTGAATCCAGACGAAGCGGCCGCCGAATTGAACGAACCGCGTGATCGCGTGCTCAAGGCGCTCACCTGGCTGCAGGAATCGGGCGACATCGAACTCAAACCCAGCGGCAGCCGCCAGAAATACCGTCTCGCCGAGGACGCGCACCGTCGCGATCCGAAGGAGATCACGCAAAAGATGCAGCAGATGTTCGCCGCACGCGAAACGCGGGATGTGGAACGCTTGCGCGAGGTGTTGACCTTCGCCCGGCATCGCGGCTGTCTCACGAAATGGCTGCTCAACTACTTCGGTGAAGTCATGGCGGCCGACTGCGGCACCTGCACGAGCTGCAAAGAGCGAGAGAAAGGCGCGAACGACGATTCACCCCGCGAAATCCCGCAATCGACACCACCCGCAATCACCACCGAACACGTCGCCGCCGTCCACGAGCTGCTCAAGGAACGCCATGCGTCATTGCGCAGTTCACGCCAGCTCGCCCGCTTCCTCTGCGGCCTCACCAGTCCCGCCACGGGCCGCGAACGCCTCGGCAGGCATTCAAGTTTCGGCCTGCTGGAACGCATTCCCTTTGCCGACGTGCTCGCACAGACGGACTCGATGCTGCGCTGACCTCACCGCATCGCCTCAAACCAGGCCAGCAGGTCGAGAATCTGCTCCGCTTTGAGCGAATTGAGCAATCCGGGCGGCATCGGCGAGATTTCGGAAGTGGTTCGTTCCTTGATCATCGCCTTGCCGATCTCCGTGATCTCGGGCGCGAGCGGATTGGGCTTCAAGACGACGCGCTCGTCGTCCTCGCCCTCCAGGCTGCCGCTGATGGTTTTTCCATCGCTCGTCTTCACCGTCACGAGGCGGAATTTTTCGTCGATGAACTTCGACGGGTTCAAAATGTGATCGAGCAGGTCCTTGCGGCCAAAGCGTGCGGACACCTGCACGAGGTCGGGGCCGGCCACGCCCGCCGGCAGCGCCGGATCGTTGCTCACTCGATGGCAGAACACGCATTGCGCGCGAATCAGCGCGTCCTTTGCGCTGTCATGATTGCGCGTCCTCGCATCCATCTTCGCCAGCAGCGGTTCCAGGTCTTCGAGCTTCCAGTTTTTGAAGGTGTGGCCCGGCATCGCATGCGGCGAGAGCGCCACCGGTTTCGGCGGATTGATCAGCGCGGCCAGCCGCACCGCCTCCTCCGGCTTCAACGCCGCTGTCAGCTCGCTGCGTGTGTCGGCGATGGCTTTGAAAAAAGTGGACGCGCCATTCATCTTCTCCGCCTTGTTCAGCGCCTCGAAAACCACCTTTCGCTGCTCCAGCGTCCAGCCGTCTTTGAGATAGCGCAGCATGAACGGGTAAAACAGCAGGTCTTCCGAGGTCGCGGCCGCCTTCAGCAGCGGCATCGTCTTCTCGATCACCGTTGGTGACTTCAAATAGACGAGCAGACGGCAGAGTTCTCGATTGAGGAAGGTTTCATCGGCGGGATAGGCCGCCCAGGCGCGCAGTGTGCCTTTGTGCGCCGGTTCACCAAGGCGCGAAATGGCGACCGAAATGACACGCAGCGCATCCAGCGTCGGTTTCGGCGCGGATTTCAGCACCGCGTCGAGGAGTGGCCCCAGGTCGGCGCTTTCTCCGACACGGGCCAGGGCGAGCAGCTCATGGGTTTTGCCGGATCGGAGTGCTGTGGCGCGCCATTCAGCCACGGGCCGGTTTTCCAACGCCATGCGCGTGGCGTGGTGCTCGAAGCGCGTGCTTTCTCCCTTTCCCGGAGGCGGATCGTTTTTCTCCTTTGTGGGGAGAGGTCGATGCGTCACCCGATACAGCCCGCTTTGCGTCCCGCGCCCGCCGGTGGTGAACCACATCGCGCCATCGGGTCCGATGCAGCCGTCGGTGACATTCAGCGGCCTGCCCGTGACGAAATCCTCCTGCGTGGCGGTGTGCGTGGCTCCGGCGCTCTGCAAATGCACCGCGATGATGCGTCCGTAGCTCCAATCCATGATGTAGAGAGCTTCACGGTACTTTTTCGGAAACACGGAGCCATGGCCGAAGTAAATGCCCGTCGGCGATGACAGTCCGATGTCGATCACGCCCGGCAGCGTGTCGGCATACCACGCGGGAAAACGCCCGGTGCCGCGCCGCCAGCCGAAATCGGCACCGGGAACGACGTGCAGCACGCGCGTGGGCATGTACCACGGCGTGCCTATGTCGCGCTCCATGTCGGCGTCGAAGGTGAAGAGATCGCCTTCATGATTGAAGGCGATGTCGAGCGGATTGCGCAGGCCGCCGGCGAGCAGCGTGATCTTTGATCCATCAGGTTTCACGCGCAGAATATGACCGGCCGGGAGCTCGACATTGCCGTCGAACATGCTGTCGTCCCATGGATTCGGGATGAGCTGGTCTGTGGCGTAGTTTTTCAGCGGCGAATCCGGCGCGATGTTCTCCGGCAGCAGCACGTTGTTGCCATGTGCGACGTAGATGTCGCCATCGGGGCCGAGTTTGATGTGATTGCGGCCGTGACCGACACCGCCGCCAGTGCGCATGAGTTCCTTGCGGTCATCGAAGGAGCCGTCGCCGTTCGTGTCGGTGAGCCGGAACAGCGCCTTGGTGTTGTTGGCGTTCGCGAAGAGCGATCCGTGCGCGTAGAGCAGTCCGCGGCACTCCAGCAGCTCGTCGTCGATGACTTCCATATTTTGATCACCGCTTCCGCTGAGCGTGAGGCGCAGCAGTCCTTTCTTTTCTTTGCCAAGGGTGATGCGCCCCTGTGGATCGAAGGCCATCGAAACCCATGAGTCTTCGCCGGGTTGTGCGGAGCGGATCAGCTCGGCCTTGAAGCCGGGCAGCAATGTGAGCGTGGCTGGATCGGTGGCTTGATTTTGCGCACCGGGTTTCGCGAGCTGCCAGGAGTTGTAGGCGTCGAAGGTTTTCTTCAGGTCGAAGGGGTTCGTGGCCGGGTCGGCGTCGGTGGAGCCGGTGACGCGCGCATTTTTCCACGAGTCCTCCGTGACGATCCAGCGCACGGCGGCGAGGTCGCCGTTGAGTTCGAGCAACGCGGCCGCTTTCGCCTTTGCAGGCACACGGAGGCCGATTTCGTGCTCACGACCGTCGGCGAGAAATTTCGTCAAGTCGGTGCCGCTGGCTGTTCCAGCGGCCTGCACGGTGGCGACGGATTTCCCATCGAGCAAAACATCCAGCGCCGCATCACCGGCGGTGAGCAGCACGGCTTTGAGCAGTTTGCCCTCGTGCTTCACACCTTTGGAAAACGTCGTGGCTGCCGGCGCGGACAACCACATCGGCACAGGCGGGCGATTCGCCATCTGGGCGCTGGCGGAGGAAGCGAAGACCAGGAATAGCAGGCAGCGCGACATGCACACAAAACGTCCGCAGCGGCGGGGGATTATCGCGCTGCCAGAATTGTGTCGGCGTGGATGTGGCGCTTCATGGAGTGCCGACACCACGAACGAGCCGGGATGATCTTGGGGAAATTTTTAGCTCCTCAAACCTTGAAAACAAACGCGATAGCCCAAGCTCGCCGCTGATTCTTAGGAGCACTTTCTTGACATTCTTTTCAAAATGAGTCTGCTAGCTCCACTGTGAAAAGCAAAATCTATATACTCGACGACCACCCCATCGTTATCGAAGGGCTTAAGAAACTGATCGACCAGCAGGAAGACTTGCAGGTCACCGGCAGCGCGGAGGACGCCAACACGGCGCTGCAACAAATCGCCAAATTGAAGCCGGAGGTCGTGGTGCTCGACATCACACTCAAGGATCGCAGCGGTGTGGACCTCATTAAAAAACTCAAGGCCAGCCATCCTGAGATGCAAATCCTCGTGTATTCGATGCACGATGAAAATGTCTATGCCGAGCGTTGCCTGCGTGCCGGGGCAATGGGCTATGTGATGAAGGGCGAGCCCAGCACCCGCGTGCTCCAGGGGCTGCGTCAGGTGGCGGCCGGATCGTTCTTCTTCAGCGCCGCGCTGCTCGGCAGCATCGTCTCCGGTGGTGGCCCGCGTGGTGGCTCCCGTGGCGAGCCCGCCCGCATGTTGAGCGACCGCCAGTTGGAGATCTTCGAGATGGTCGGACGCGGTTTTGATTCCCATAGCATCGCGGAAAAACTCACGCTCAGCGCCAAGACCGTCGATGCGCACAAGGCGAACATACGCCAGAAGCTCGGCCTCGCCTCCGCCCGTGAGCTGCTCATGGAAGCGGTGCGCTGGGTGGAGAAATAAGCCTGGCGACCAGTCACTGAATCCGACTCCGGCGGGCGGCATTGGAATGCCGCCCGTTTTTTTGAGTCACGCACTCAGTCGTTCGCCACCGCATCGCGGTCCGCTTTCGCTTTGACCGCGAGCCGTTCTTTCATCGTGGCCAGCACATCCGGTTTGAGCGCCGCCAGATCGTTCGTTTCACCGGGATCGGCCAGGATGTCATAGAGTTCATATCTGGCCTTCCCGCCTTCTCCGTGCTCCACGAGCTTCCACGGATCCAGACGTAGCGCGCGCGATTTGAATCCCGGAGCCACCGTGTAGAGCACGCGCGTGGGCGGCACGGCTCCTTCCGCCAGTTGTGGCCAAAGATTCGTCCCATCCCACTTCAAGTCTTTCTCAGGTTTGAAACTAGCCAGCGCGGAAAAGGTCGGCATCCAGTCGATGATCTGCACCGGGAAATCGTGCCTCCCCGGTTTGAGCGTGCCGGGCCAGCTCACGATGCACGGCACGCGCGTGCCGCCTTCATAAACGCTGCCTTTCTCGCCGCGCAGTGGCTTGTTGTTGCCGGGAAGTTTGCCAGACGGGTAATCGTCCGGAGGATAAGCCTGCCCATTGTTCTCCGCCGTGCTGCCGCCGTTGTCGCTGGTGAAAACGAGCAGCGTGTTGTCGCGCCGGCCGATTTTTTCGAGGGTGGCAACGATTTTCCCCACCGCGTCGTCCAGGTGCATCACACATGCCGCATAATGCCGCGCCACATCGCCCTGGAGGCGTGCGGGCACCTTTGACAGCCGCTCCTGCGGCTCCTTGACCGGCAGATGCACGGCGGTGAAGGGGACATAGAGAAAGAACGGCGCGTCCTTGCGCGCAGAAAGCCATTCGCAGGCCTCCTTTGTGATCAAATCGGTCACATGACCGGTTTCGGCGAGCAGCTTCTCATTCCGATGCCAGGTTTCGGTGAACCCGCCCTTCTTGTAGTGGTGATCCCACGGCCCCACGCCGCCTGCCAGCGAACCGTAGCTATGATCGAAGCCGAAATGATTCGGTCCCCATTCCGGTTTCGAGCCGAGGTGCCATTTCCCCGCGAGGCACGTCTCATAACCGACGCTTTTCAGCGCACGCGGCAGCGTGACCGTGTCCCACGGCAAGGCGCGTTCGTTCCGCGGCGTGGTCACGCCGAAGCGGCTCCAGCAGCGGCCCGTCATCAATCCGGTTCGCGTCGGACTGCACACCGGTGCGACGTAATGATGAGTGAGTTCGACTCCTTCAGCGGCCAGTTTGTCGAGATGCGGTGTCGGCGCATTGCCACCATGAAACGCCACGTCTGCCCAGCCGAGATCATCCGCGATGATGAAGACGAAGCTCGGCTTCGCTGTGGCGGCATGCAGCCATGTGGCGAACAGCAGCAGGACGGCAACCGCTCTCATGAACACGACAAACGCGCCGCCTCGCGGTGATCTCGCACGAACGGTTGCGTGGCGGTGGGCGCTGCGGCATAGAAAACGCATGGGCAGTGCCGCAGAATCCACCCGTTTCTCCAGGCGCGCCGGGCAGTGGCTGGTTTACGCCCTGTTCCGGTGCGTCGAAGGCGTCATGAAGCTGACACCGCTCGTCGCCGTGTGGTGGGCCGGGCGCGCCGCGGGCACGCTGGCCTACTATGTGGCCGGAAAGTACCGCAGGCTCGCGCTGCACAACCTGCGCATCGCCTTTGGACGCGAGAAGACCGAGGCCTGGCGCCGTCAGATCGCGCGCGCGCATTTCAAGAGCCTCTTCGCCAACATCCTCTGCGGATTCAAGCTGCCGCTGATGAGCGAGGCCGAGGTGGCAAAGCGCGTCACGGTGGAGAACATGCATCATACCAAAGAGGCGTTCGATGCGGGCCGTCCGCTGACCGTCCCCATCATGCACAGCAGTTGCTGGGAGATCATGACGCAGGTGCCGTCCCTGTTCATCTTCGGCCACAAGCCCGCCAGCATCTACCAGCCGCTGCGCAATCCGTATCTGAACGCGCACATCCTGCGCCGGCGCGAAAAACTTGGCTACAGGCTCTTCGACAGGCAGGAGGGATTCAACGAGCCGATCAGCCATGTGCGCGACATGGGCATCATCGGAATTCTCGTGGACCAGCACGCGGGTGATCACGGCCAATGGAGCCCGTTCTTCGACCGCCTGGCCTCCACCACCAACATCGTGGCGCTGTGCGGCCTGCGCACCAACTCCGTGATCCCGCCCATGGCGGTCTATGACGACGGCCCGGCGCGCTGGCGCTATGTCTGCGACGGCCCGCTCGTCACCAACGAAACCAGGCCGTCCATCAATGGCGTGACCGCCGACATCAACACCGTGCTTGAACGACTCATCCGTGCGCAGCCGGAAAGCTGGTTCTGGGTGCACAACCGCTGGAAGCTGCCGAAGCCGCACTTCCTGCTGCCGCACTACAAGCGTGGTGTCGTCTTCCCCAAAGGCTACGACGTGAGCCGGCTCCAGGCTTTCGAACTGCTCGTCCGCAGCCCGAACTGGCTCGGCGACGCGTGCATGGCCTTCCCCATGGTGCGCGCGATCAAACGCGGCCGCCCGGACATGAAGATCACCGTGCTCGGCCCCGACAAGCTGGAGGAGCTCTGGCTCTCCATGCCCGAAATCTCGCGGTACATCGGCAAGCCGGCCAGGGAGGGGCCTTTCGCCGTCGCCAGGCGCATCAAGGCCGCCGACGTTCATTTTGATGCCGCGGTGCTGTGCACCAACTCGACACGCAGCACTTTGGAAATCTGGCTGGCGGGCATTCCGCGTCGCATCGGTTTCAAGGGTTCGTTCCGTGCGAAACTGCTCAATCAGATCATCAAGGAGCCGGCAGGCCCTTCCGGAAAGGAACACCACGCGCATCGCTACTTGCGTATTGCTGGAGGAATCGGCGCCGATGTCGATCAACCCGGCCTGTGGGATGCCGGGGAGTCCTCTGTTTCGACGGGCGGCATCATCCGCGCCGGTGTCTGCGCCGGCGCGGAATACGGTCCGGCCAAACGCTGGCCGCTGGAACGCTTCGCCGCGGTGATGAATCAGATTTCCGCGCAGCATGCGCAGTTCCGCTGGGAGCTGTTCGGCGCGCCCGGTGAAACGGAGATGGGTGAAAAACTTTCCGCGATGCTGAAGGCGCCGCACGAAAATTTCGTCGGCAAAACGCGGCTCTCCGAACTCATCGCGAAACTGCGCCAGTGCCAGTTATTGCTCACGAATGACACCGGCACCATGCATCTGGCCGCGGCGCTCGGCATTCCGACCGTGAGCATCTTCGGCTCGACCTGCCCGGTCGAAACCGGCCCGCTCGGCGAACGCCACACCGTCATCCAGCACAAGGTGCCATGCAGTCCGTGCTTCGAGCGTGAATGCCCCCTCGGCCATTACGAGTGCATGACAAAGATCACGCCCGAGGAGGTGGCCGCAGCTGTTCTGAAAACAGCCGGTGTCACGGCATGATGCCGGGCGCGGACTCGGCTCAATGACCGTGTCCGTGGCGGTCCAGCACCGGCTCACGTCCGACGAACAGCCCCAGCACCGCGCCGCCGATGATCCAAGTGATCAGATGATCCGCGATGTTCACGATCGTGTCGCGCCCGGGATTCTCCATCCAGATCCACATCGGCAGATCGCAGGTCAGGCCCGCGAAGAGCCCCGCCGCGGCCACGAATGCGATGCGCGCCGGATAAAACAACGCCACCTGGTTCAGCAGCATGGCGATCAGGAGCGCGCAGATCAAAGCGCGGATGAAGCTCAGAATCATGTTTGTTCCCATGCTGTTCCCACCTTTGCCCGGGCGGATGATCGCATAAACGTACGGCCCGTCCTCCATCGCCTTCGCCTGCTTCTCCTCGAACGCCTTCTTTTCCTCTGCGGTGGCCACCTTGGGCGCTTCATCCATCGCCGGCAGCATGTAGATGCCGTGCCCGGAGGTCACATTCGCCTTGATCACCTCGGCGACCTCCTCCTCGTTGCGAAACGAGCGGAATCCGTTCTCGTGCCAGCCCAGCGCCGTCCATGAGACCGCCTCCCACGCGAAAACGGCGACGGCGGCGAGAAATGCTCCGAGGATGAATTTGAACATGACTGCCAGTAACGGCTGTGAGGAGAAGGGCAAGCGGCCTTTCGGCGGCGTCAGCACACCGGCGTCAGCAGCGCCTTGCCGCTGAAATGCGCGGCCAGGTTGTCCACCACCAGCGCCGCCATGACGCGGCGTGTCTCATGCGTGCCGCTGCCCAGGTGCGGCAGCAGGACGGCGTTTTCGCAGCTCATGAGCGCCCGCGGCACCTGCGGCTCGTTTTCAAACACATCCAGTCCTGCGCCGCGGATCACACCGCGCTGCAATGCCGCGATCAGGGCTGTCTCATCGACCACCGAGCCGCGGGCGATGTTGATCAGCGTGCCTTCGGCTCCCAGCGCCTCCAGGACAGCCGCGTTGATCAGATGCCTCGTCTCCGCGCCGCCCGGGCAGGCCACGATGAGGAAGTCTGATGCTGCCGCCAGCCCGGTCAGAGACTCGAAGTATTCCCACGGCACCTCCTGCCGCGCGCGCCCGTGATAGGCCACGCGCATCCCATGCGCTTCAAGGCGGTGCGCGACCGCCCTGCCGATGCGGCCCAGGCCCACGATGCCCGCCAGCTTGCCCCGCAGCGCATGCGCCAGCGGGAACGGTCCGTTCAACCACGCTCCGGCAAGCAGGTGACGGTTTGCGGCGGCCAGGTTGCGGCTCGTCATCAACACAAGCGCGCTGGCCGTGTCCGCCACGTCTTCCGTGAGCACATCTGGTGTGTTCGTCACGCGTATGCCGTGCGCACGGCACCAGTCCGCCGGCACGCCGTCGTAACCGACGCCGAAGACGCTGATGATCCGCAGATTCGGCAGCTTTTCCAGCAACGGCACCGGCGCGACACCGCCGCCGGACATCACGATGCCGCGGATTCGCTCCGCCATGTCCGCGATCAGCGCACCCCTGTCCGGAGCGTGAAAATAATCATGGCAGACATGCCTCGCGCGCAGCGGCTCCAGCAAAAAGTCCGGCAGCGGATTCAAAATCAGCAATTCGCTCATGATATCTTCCTTTTTCCCGGTCACCCTTCTCGGTTTCGCATCATGTCGGCAACCTGTGCGAAAAATGTGCTGATAAGTGGCACGGCCTCAGCGGGGACGGCCACCTCCTGCATCGCCGCGTTCATCAGTTCCAGCCAGCGGTCCCGTTCCGCCGCGCCGATGGAAAACGGCATGTGCCGCCCGCGCAGCCGCGGATGACCGCGTTCCTCGATGTAGGTCTGCGGCCCGCCGAAGCGGTACACGATGAAATCCGCCAGCCGTTTCTCCGCGCCGTCCCAGTCGTCCGGCGGGTACATTTTTCCGATCAGGTCATCCATCCGCACACGCCGGTAAAACGCCGTCACCATGCCGCGCAGCTTCGATTCGCCCACACGGGCGCAGAGGGTCGAGATTTCATCCATGAGTTCAGGATGGAGCTGGTCGGAAAAGAGGAAAGGAAAACAAACGGACAGGTCGGGCGTCACCGCGCGGCATTTCCCCCTCATCTGGCTTGTTCAGCGGGTCATGCGGGAATTTTGTCGAAAGTTTCGTCCCTGACACGACGGATGCTTGACTTCGCCGCCCGGTTCGTTCGTATCCATGTCATGAAAACCTTCACTACGCTGCTTCTCGCCCTCATGGCCTCCATCACCACCCAAGCCGCTGACGCGCCTGCCGCCAGGACTGAAATCGCCGTGATTGGCGGCGGGTGCTTCTGGTGTGTCGAGGCCCAGTATCTGCTCGTCAAAGGCGTCAGGATAATCGTCAGCGGCTATGCCGGCGGCAAAACCGAAAATCCCACCTACGAGCAGGTCTGCGAAGGCGACACCGGCCACGCGGAGGTCATTCAGATCGAGTTCGATCCCGCCGTGACCAGTTACAAGGAGATCATCGACCTCTTCTGGGACGCGCATGACCCCACCACCGTGACGAAGGAGGACATGTACAAGCACGGCAAGTTCATGCCCAAAGGCACCGCCTACCAAGGCAACGACTACGGCACGCAGTATCGCTCCGCCATCTTCTACACCAGCGAGGAGCAGAAAAAGATCGCCGAAGCCTCCAAGGCTGAGGTGCAGAAGAAGTGGAAGGATCCCATCGCCACCGAGATCGCTCCGCTGAAGAAGTTCTATCCCGCCGAGGACTACCATCAAAACTTCCAGGCTCGCAATCCCGAGCAAGGCTACGTCCGCGCCGTCGTCACGCCGAAGACGGAGAAGTTCAAGCACACCCTCGAAGACAAAGGCAAGATCAAGCCCGGTGCGAAGTGAGGCCGTGCGTGATGGTGTCCGGGCAGGGGATCAAACCAGCGCCAGCGCCTCGTCAAAGCGGGCGATGAGCTCCTGTGTGTCCTCCAGACCGGCGGACACGCGGATGAGCCAGCGGCTGACGCCGACGCTTTCGACCCAGTCGAGCTCGTCGTAGTGTGCGAGCAGGGTGTAGGGGCATACGAGCGTGTAATTCGTGCCGAGGCTGGGACCTTTGGTGAAGCGCAGGGCGTCGTAAAACTTCGCACTCGTCTGCTCCGGTTGCTTGAGCGTGAAGGACAGCAGGCAGCCGTGGCCGCCGTTTTCACGACGGATGAACTCGTAGCCGCGCCCGCCTTTCGTCGCCGCATGCCAGACACGGTCCACCTTCGGATGCGAGCGCAGATGATCGGCGAGTGCCTGCGCGTTGCGGCTCATTGTGGCGACGCGCCGCGCGAAATCGCGGCTGTTGAGTTCGAGCGCCACGGCGTCGCCGCGCCACAGTTCGTGATCGGCATGCGCGGTCAGGAACGCGGAGAAAGCCGCGTGATGCGGTGATCCGCGGCTCAGCACGACGCTGCCAGCCAGGACATCTCCCACGCCGGAGAAGCTCTTTGTCAGGCTCGCGGTGACGACATCGGCGACGCGATGAGCGTCCACATGAGCGACGGTGGAGATGGTGTCATCGACGATGAGCGGCACGCCAGGCTGAGCGGCGGCGCGGAGCGCCAACAAGCGCTCAAGATCGACGCAACGCAGCAGCGGATTGCTCGGTGCCTCGCAGAACAGGCCGGCCAGCGGCTCGTTTTGCAACAGCATGCGCAGGTCGTCATACTCGCTGTCCTTGATGAGCGGCAGGAAATGCGCGCCACTGCCGAAAATCTGCTGCAGCTTCAGCACATCAACATAGGGGAAGTCGAGCTGAGCGGTTTTACGGCCGGGGAACAGATGCGTGAGCATGCGATGTACCGCAAAATTCGCAGCCATGCCGGACGGGAACAAAAACACGTCCTCCGGCTGCTGTCCGGCCAGTTGGGCGATGCGTTCGCGGATGATGCGGTTCGCTGCTTTGCCGTCTTCGCTGCTTGCAGTGCTCTTGTGCTCCCCCAATGCTTCGCAGGCCTGCCGCGTGCTCACGCATTCGCCGCAGAAGCGCCAGAACTTGCGCGCCTTCACATAGCTGTCGGCCGGAAACACGGCGACGCCGAGCTGGTGCGCGGTCCATTCAACCACGCGGCCCGTTTCGATGAACTTCACGCAGCGTTCGGCATGCACAACACGCGGAAAGACGAGGCAGCGCTCGCCCGCGGCGGCGAATTGCTTTTCCGCCGCTTCAAACAAGCGTGTGATGGCCGGCGGACAGCAGAAGCGCGGGTAGCCGGATTTGAACTTGGAGACGATCTCCTGATCGCCCTCCTCATAGCCGATCACATGCTTCCACAACGGCAGGCACACCGACACGCCCAGTTCGTGGTCAGGGATGGCCTTGCCGAGATCTTCGGCGTTGCAGAGAGGATGTTTGAGGAGGTCGGTCATGCTGGCAGTCGCGGGCGCACATCAAACCACGCGGCAGACGGCTCGCAATCGCCGATTGCAAGACGCGGCCCGTCATGACATTGATTTGTCATGACAATCTCTCTCACGCCTGCTTTGGACGCTCTCGTGGCGCAGAAACTGGCCACTGGTCTTTATGAAAGTCCGGGAGAAGTGGTGCGCGAAGCACTCCGGCAGATGGTGGCACGCGACAGTTCGCTGGAATGGCTGCGCCAGGAGGCCGCGACTGGCTTCGAGCAGTTGGAACGTGGCGAGTTTGTGGAAATGGACCGCGAAGCATTCATGGACAGGTTTCGCGAATGCCGTCAGGCCGCATGAAGTTCCGTCTTTCCAATGCGACACTGGAAGATCTGGACTGCATCCACGATTACACGGTCGAAAAGTGGGGAGGGGAGCAGGCGGAGCGTTATTTCGCCATGATTTGGAGCAGCTTCGAGCGCATCGCCGAATCACCAAGTCGATGGCGGCTGCGGCCTGAAATTCATCCAGAGTGCCGCATCTGCTTCACGGGCAGGCATGCGATCCTGTTTCGCATCGCAGATCAGAAGATCGAAATCGCCTGGGTGCTGCATGATGCCATGTATTTTTCCAGGCACATGGAGGACGCGTTTTCAGCGTGACTTGAGTGCTGCATCAATGTCCGCCCACAAGTCCTCGACGTGCTCGATGCCGACGGAGAAGCGGACGAGGCCGTCGGTGACGCCTGCGGCTTCGCGGGTTTCCTTCGGAATGGAGGCGTGGGTCATGCTGGCGGGATGGGCGACGAGGCTTTCGATGCCGCCGAGGCTTTCAGCTTGGGTGAAGAGGCGCAGGCGGCGGATGAAGGCGAGCGTGTCGCTGTAGCTGAGGCCAAAGTCGGCCAGCAGCATGCCGCCGCCGGCGATCATCTGCTTTTTGGCGAGCTTGTATTGCGGATGGCTCGGCAGGAAGGGGTAGTTCACGCTGCGGACGCGTTTGCGACCTTTGCGCGCCTTGAGTTCTTCCAGCCGCTTCGCGAGTTCGAGGGCGTTGGCGCAGTGGCGCTCCATGCGCACGGCCTCGGTCTTCGCACCGCGTGAGGTGAGCCACGCGTCGAAGGGGCTGGGCTGCAGGCCGATGGCTTTTTGCGCGAAGATCATTTTTTCCTGCCACTCGTCGGAGTTGCTGCAAACCGCACCACCGAGGCAGTCGCTGTGACCGTTGGTGTATTTGGTGGTGCTGAGCAACGAGAGGTCGGCACCGAGATCGAGCGGCTGCTGGAGCAGGCTGGAGGCGAAGGTGTTGTCCATTGCCACAATGCTGCCGACGCTGTGCGCGGCGGCGCTGATGGCCTTGATGTCGAGAATCTTCAGCAGCGGATTCGTCGGCGTCTCGAGCCAGACGAGCGCGGGCTTGAGCCGCGTGATGAGGTCGTAATTCTCCGGGTTGGCGAGGTTGGCGTATTTGATGGTGACTCCGAACCGGCGCAGCACTTTTTCAAAGATGCGGTAGGTGCAGCCGTAGATCTGCTGCTCGGAGAGGATCACATCTCCCGCCTTGAGCGAAAACAGGATCGCGGAGATGGCGCTGAGACCGCTGGCGAAGACGGTGCAGTGCCTCGCGTTCTCCAGGCTGGCGAGCGTGCATTGCAGATTACGGAAGTTCGGGTTGCCGCTGCGGCTGTAGTCGAAGCCGGTGGGATTGCCGGTCTCGAAGGTCGAGGTCATGTAGATCGGCGGGATGACGGCACCGGTCTCGCTACGGTAATCCTGACCGACGTGGATCGCGCGGGTTTCAAAACGAGCATCGGCGGGGATGGTGGGGTCTTCTTTCATGCACGATGGATGCCTCAGCAGATTTGCCTTTGCAAGGCCGCCGCGCTCATGCTTTATGGATCAAATCCGCTCCTTCATGGCCGACTCCACTTCTCCACGTAAATTTCGTCGTGTTCTGCTCAAGCTCAGTGGCGAGGCGCTGAGGCAGCCGGGCAGCACGGACAACATCTCCCCGCCGATCGTCGAAGACATGGCGGCGCAGATCAAGGCGGCGCACCAGACCGGCCTGGAGATCGCACTGGTGGTGGGCGGCGGCAATTTCTGGCGAGGTGTCAGCGCCAGCAACAAGGGCATGGAGCGCGCCACGGCGGATTACATGGGCATGCTGGCCACGGTGATGAACTCGCTGGCGCTGCAAAGCATGCTGGAGGCCATGGACGTGCCGACGCGCGTGCAAAGCGCGATCAAGATGGACAACGTGGCCGAGCCCTTCGTGCGGCGCAAAGCGATGCGCCATCTGGAACTCGGCCGCGTGGTGATCTTCGCCGCCGGCACGGGCAATCCGTTCTTCTCCACCGACACCACCGCCGCGCTGCGCGCCAGCGAGATCAGCGCGGAGATCGTCCTGAAGGCCACCAAGGTGGACGGCATCTACGACGCCGATCCCAACAAGCATCCCGGCGCGAAGAGATTCGACCGCATCAGTTTCCACGAGTGCCTGACACGCCAGCTCAAGGTGATGGACTCCACCGCGTTCTCGCTGTGCATGGAGAACAACATGCCCATCGGCGTGTTCAGCATGAACGAGCCGGACAACATCCGCCGCGCCCTCACCGGCGAGCACATCGGCACGCTGGTCGATGCCAAAGGCGCGGCCAACTGACAACCCGACACTGACATGGACCCTGAAATGACCATCCTGGAGTGCGACGAGGCCATGACGAAGGCCGTCGAGCACGCCATCCACGAATTCGCCACCGTGCGCACCGGCAAGGCCAGCCCCACGCTCGTCGAAAACATGGACGTGCATGTGATGAGCTACGGCAGCCACATGAAACTGAAGCAGCTCGCCATGATCACCACGCCGGACGCGCGCCTGATCCGCATCGAGCCGTTCGATCCGGCCACGCTGCAGGACATCGACCGTGCGATCCGTGAATCACGTCTCGGCCTGAACGGCAGCATCGAAGGCAAGGTGATCCGCCTGCCGATCCCCGCCCTCTCCCAGGAGCGACGCGAGCAGATGGTGAAGATGTGCAAGACACTCGGCGAGGAAGCCCGCGTGCGCGTGCGCTCCGCCCGCCGCGAGGCGCTCGAAGCGCTGAAAAAGGGCGAGAAGGACGGCCATATCACCGAGGATGATCTGCATCGTCGCGAAAAAGAGGTGCAGACACTCACCGACAAAAAAATCGCCGAGATCGACCAGCATGTGGTGTCGAAGGAGAAGGAGATTTTGACGGTTTAACTTCTGTGCTCCGTGTTCCCCGCCCGCGACTACCTCGACCTCACGCACACGAAACACGGCATCCTGTTTCCGGATGACTCACCCGTGTGGACGGCGTTGACGCGGGTGGAGCAGTATCTGGAATTCCGCCTGCAGCGGGAGATTCGCGTGCAGGTGCCGCCTGGCGCGTTCATCGGCGAGGATGTTTTCATTGATGAAGGCACGACGCTGGAGCCCGGCGCGGTGATCAAAGGCCCGGCCTGGATCGGACGGAACTGCCAGATTCGCGCCGGCTGCTACATCCGCGAGAACGTGATCATCGGTGACGGCTGCGTGCTGGGGAACTCGTGCGAGTTCAAGAACTGCGTGGTCTTCGACGGCTGCGAAATCCCGCACTACAACTACGTCGGCGACTCGATCCTCGGCTACAAGGCGCACCTCGGCGCCGGGGTGACGCTCTCCAACGTGCGGCTGGACCGGCTGGAGGTGCAGGTGCGGACGGACACCGGCGCCGTTCCCACCGGGCTGCTGAAATTCGGCGCGATCATCGGCGACCATGCCGAGATCGGCTGCAACAGCGTGATCAGCCCCGGCAGCATCATCGGTCGGCGCAGCGTCATCTATCCTCTGACGCATTTCAGCGGCGTGCTGGACGCGGACTTGATGCTGAAGACGCGACAGACGCAGCAGGTCGTGAAGCGACGGCGGTGAGGCGGGGTTTCACCGCGAGGCGTTTTGAATGAGACAGGCCGGCCTGGCGTCAGAAGGTCATCCTTCCTTATGATGACACATCTTCGCTCCTTCCTTGCCCTCGCGGCGTTGTTCGCCACTGCCAGTTGTGAAAAGCCTTCCACTCCTCCCGTGGTGGCAGCCGCAAATCCGGCGGAGATGCAAAAGACGCAGGCGGAACTGGCCTCCGCGCGCGACGCGCTGCAACGGCAGGCATTGGAGATCGATACGAAGACGGCGCTGATGGACAAACAGCTCGCGGAGATGACGCAGGTGCTCAAGGATCGTGAAAACGCGGAGCTGCGCGGCTCGCTCGACGCCTTGAAGAAGCAGAATGACGAGCTGCGCACGCAGGCGGACGCGGCGCGGCGCCAAAGCAACGCCATCGCGCAAAAAGCCGCGCCTTTGCCCCGGCAGAACTCCGCGCCAGCGGTTTCGCCCGCGTCTGATTACTCGCTGTTTTATGACCGGCTCGCGCCATATGGCCGCTGGTTTGATGTGAGCGGTTACGGTTACTGCTGGCAGCCCTCGGCCGCCACGTCGCGCTGGCGGCCGTATGTCGATGGCTGCTGGGCGTGGTCTTCGCTCGGCTGGACCTGGCAGTCGAACGAGCCGTTTGGCTGGGCTACCTATCATTATGGCCGCTGGGTGAATCTCTCGCGCCACGGCTGGGTGTGGGTGCCGGGCGTTGAGTGGGCGCCTGCGTGGGTCTCCTGGCGGCAGAGCCGCGATTATGTCGGCTGGGCTCCTCTGCCGCCTGAGCGCGGCTCGTTTGACGGAGTGTATCGTGACTGCGATTCGCGTTACAACCTCGGCCCGTCGAGCTACACCTTCATCACGACGAATCATTTCACGCAGCCGAGTTACACCTCTTTTTGTGCGCCAGTGACGCGCAACACCGCGATCTTCCAGAGCAGCGTGAACGTCACGCAGATCGTGCGCTGTGACGACCGCCCTGAACGTAACGTCTTCAAACACCATGGCGGCCCGCCGCGTGCGCAGATGGAGCGCGCCAACGCGAGCCAGGTGCCGCAGATGCAGGTGCGAACAGCTTCAGCGGATCAGATTCCGCCTCACGAACGCGGGCATCGCCGTGAAGAGCGCTTGTCACCGCCAGTCATCATTGATCTGCCAGTCGCAAAGACGGGTGAGCCGCCGGTGCGCCCCCAGATCGTGGAGCATATCGACAAACCGAGGCGTGTGGACGCCTTTGAGGGCGTTCCGCAACGAATGGCGGAGAAAATTCGCGAAACGATCGCAGCGGAGAAAGCGTCCGCCGTCGTGCAGCAGCAACCGGTGGTGGCCGGGCCAACGCCGCCTGCCGTTGCTCAGCCGGAGCCAGCACCCGCGCCTGTTGTCCCACCTGCGGTGACTCAGGAAACCGTGCGCGCTGCCACGGCCGACGAGATCAAGCTGGAGGAGGCAAGGCCGGACCGGCACGGGCCGGAATCGCGGCCGGCTGCGGATCCGGTTGCCGCAAAACCCGTCGTGGTGGAAAAGCCCTCTCCTCCAAGGGTGGAGATGCCTGCACCATCTTCCCAGCCCGTACCTGCCGTGGCTGCTGAAGTTTCACCTGCTGCTGTCGAAACAACCACACCGCAGTCAGTTGCCGCCGAAAAAATGGCCGCCGAACAAGCACAAGCCGCCGCCGAGGTCGAACGCGTCCGTCAGCAGGCCGAAGCCGCCGCGATGCAACGCCAACAGGAAGAACAAGCCGCGCAGCAACGCGCCGCCGCTGAAAAGATGGCAGCCGAACAAGCACAAGCCGCCGCTGAGGCCGAGCGTGGCCGTCAGCAGGCCGAAGCCGCCGCGATGCAGCGCCAGCAGGAAGAACAAGCCGCGCAGCAACGCGCCGCCGCTGAAAAGATGGCAGCCGAACAAGCACAAGCCGCCGCCGAGGCCGAACGCGCCCGTCAGCAGGAGGAGGCAGCACGGCGTGCTCAGGAGATGGCGCAGCGCCAGGCGGAGGAACAGGCGCGTCGTGCGCAGGAAGAGCAAATCCGCCAGCAGGAAATGGCCATGCGTGCTGCACAGGAAGAAGCCCGTCGTCAGGCGGAAGCTGAACTGCGCCGCGCCCAAGAGATGGCGCAACGTCAGGCTGAAGAACAAGCACGCCGGGCTGTTGAGGAACAGATGCGCCGGGCGCAGGAAGAGGCGCAACGGGCCGCGCAGGAGGCCGCCCGCCGCGCAGCGGAAGAGGCGGCACGCAATCAACCACAGCCGCCGAATCCAGGGTCGTAAGGCACCCGGTTCCGGCACGTCGCTGTTTTCCGGACATGGAATGGAAAGGCTGGCAATCATTCCTGCCGTGGTCAAAAAGCCTTCTTTGAGGCCGTATCAATGCGCCGTGATCCCCCGGCCTCTCGTCATCTTTGCCCTCGCGTCCTCCGTCCTCGCGGAGCCGGTCGATTTTTCCAAGCAGATCCGCCCGATCCTGAGCGAGAACTGCTTTTTCTGCCACGGTCCGGATGAAAAGAAACGCGAGGCCGGATTGCGCCTCGATGAGGAAAAGAGCGCGAAGAAGGACAACGACGGCACGACCGCCGTGGTGCCGGGGAATGTCGAAAAGAGCGCCTTGATCGAGCGCATCGTGACCACCGATCCCGACGAGGTCATGCCGCCGCCGAAGCAGCACAAGGTGATCTCGCCCGCGCAGGTGGCGCTGCTCAAAGAATGGATCCAGCAGGGCGCGAAGTGGGGGAAGCACTGGAGCTATGAGCGGGTGGTGAGGCCGACGGTGCCGAAGATCGCGGAATTCGGAATGCGGAGTTCGGAATGGAATGCCTCCACGAACCCCATCGATGCATTCATCGCCCGGAGGTTGCAGAAGGAGGAACTTCAGCCCTCGCCTCAAGCCGATGCGGCCACGCTCATCCGCCGTTTCGCGCTCGATTTGACCGGGCTGCCGCCGACTCCCGAAGAAGTCGCACGCTTCAAGAATTCCGCACTCCGCGCTCCGCATTCCGCAATCGACTCCTTCTTGAACAAACCCGCCTACGGTGAGCACTGGGCCCGCCAATGGCTCGATCTCGCACGTTACGCGGACAGTTCCGGCTATCCGAGCGACCAGCCGCGCGAAATCTGGGCCTACCGGGACTGGGTGATCCGCGCGTTGAACGCGAACATGCCCTTTGACCAGTTCACCATCGAGCAGCTCGCAGGCGATTTGCTACCGAAGCCGACCGACGACCAGCTCATCGCCACCGCGTTCCATCGCAACACGATGACGCAGAACGAAGGTGGTACGGACGACGAGGAATTCCGCAACGCCGCCATCATCGACCGCGTGAACACGACCTTCGCCGTGTGGATGGGCACCACGATGGCCTGCGCCCAGTGCCACACACACAAATACGATCCCATCACGATCACCGAGTATTTCCAGTTCTACGCCTTCCTCAATCAAAGCGCCGACAGCGACAAAAAGGACGAGGTGCCACTGCACAGTTTTGACACGCCGGAGACGAAAAAGCAGCGCGCGGCCCTCAAAGCCGAGATCGCGGCGCTGGAGTCCAAATTTATCAGGCCAGACGCGAAATGGCTGGCCGGACTCGATGCGTGGCAGCATGGCTTTGCACGCGATTTGGGCTGGCAGGCACCCAAACCTGTCAAAGTGACGACGAGGAGCCAGCAAACCGCCACGATTCGTGGTGACGGCACCGTTTCACTCGCGAAGAAGAGCGACAACGACACCTTCACCATCGAGCTGCCTGCCACCGGCGGCAAACTCAGCGCGTTGCGGCTCGAAACGCTGCCAGTCTCCGGATTCGGCAACTTTGTCATCACCGGAGTGAAGGCGGAAGTCGTCCCGCCTGCCAGCAAGGCCGCGCCCGAGGCCCGCTTTGTACGCATCGAGCTTCCAGGTCAGAAAAAAATCCTCCAACTCGCCGAGGTCGAAGTTTTCAGCGGCGGCACGAACATCGCGCCGCAAGGCACCGCGAAGCAAAGCAGCACCTACACCGACGCGTCGGCACGACGCGCCAATGACGGCGGAACTGAGGGCAGATACGACAAAGGCAGCGTGGCCCACACCTCCGGCGCGGACGACGATCCGTGGTGGGAAGTCGATTTGAAAGCCGCGAAAGCCGTGGAGCGTGTCGTCGTGTGGAACCGCACGGATGACAACGTGGGCAAGCGTCTTGACGGCTTCCGCGTGCTGCTGCTCGATGACAAACGCCAGACCTTGTGGAAGAGCGAAAACAATCCCGCGCCGGACAAGGACAAGGCATTCACCACCGGCGGCCCCGTGACCGTGAGTTTCACCACCGCGCTGGCTGATTACGAGCAGAGCGGATTTGAGGCCGCGAAATTGCTCCAGCCGCAAAGCAAAGGCTGGGCCGTCGGCGGAGCCGTGGACAAGCCGCACACGCTCACCTTGCTGGCCGCATCGCCCATCGTGGTGCCCGCTGGGTCGAAGCTGCGTGTGACCCTCGCGCAGAACAGCGGCCACAAGCAACACACGCTCGGCAGTTTCCGTCTCAGCTTCACCGGCGATGCCCGCGTGCAACAGGCCGCGAAGGCGCCCGCGAATGTCATTGCCGCGCTGTCGCAGCCGGAACACACGACGGAACAGCGGAGGATGCTCACCGATTATTATGTGCGCAACATCGCGAAGGAATCCGCCGCCGAGCGCAAGCGCCTTGCCGCCGCAGAGAAGGAACTGGCCGCCGTGAAACCTGTGAGCGTGCCGATCATGCGTGATCTCGATGCGAAGCAGCGGCGTGTGACGAAAGTGCAGCTCCGCGGCAACTGGCAGGCGCTCGGCGATGAAGTGAGCGAGGGCACGCCCGCCGTTTTCAATCCGCTGCCCGCCAACGCGCCGCGCAACCGCCTCACGATGGCGAAATGGCTCGTCAGCCGTGACAACCCGCTCACCGCCCGCGTGACGGTGAACCGTTTGTGGGAAAGCATCTTCGGCACCGGCATCGTGCGCAGCAGCGAGGAGTTCGGCAGCCAGGGTGACCTGCCCGCCCATCCCGAGCTGCTCGACTGGCTCGCCGCAGAGCTCATGGACAGCGGCTGGGACATCAAGCACATGCTCAAACTGATGCTCACCAGCCGGGCGTATCAGCAGGATTCAAAATCATCGGCCGAACTCAACGAACGTGATCCCGACAACCGCCTCCTCGCCCGTGGCCCGCGTTTCCGCCCCACCGGCGAGTTGCTGCGTGATCAGGCGCTCGCCGTGAGCGGGTTGCTGTCAGACAAAATGTATGGCGTGCCGGTGCGTCCCATGACGCCGAACATGGGCCTCAGCACCGCCTTCGGCCGCAGCAATGACTGGACTGTCAGCAAGGGCGAGGACGCCCACCGCCGCAGCCTCTACACCGAGGTGCGGCGCAATTCGCCCTATGCCAGCTTCACCACCTTCGACGCCGGCAATCGCGAGGTCTGCCTGATCCGCCGCAGCCGCACGAACACGCCGTTGCAGGCCTTCGTGACGTTGAACGACCCCGTTTTCATCGAGGCGAACCAGGCCATGGCCCGCCGTCTTGTCGCCGAGGCCAAAACGCAGCCTGAACGTCTCTCCCGCATCTTCAAACTCTGCCTCAGCCGTGAACCGACGGCTGATGAGATCACCGCGTTGACGAAACTGCACACCGAAAGCCTTGCGCTGTATCAAACCGACAGCGCCGATGCGTTGAAGATGGCCGCCGACCCTCTCGGCCCGGCCGCAAAGGATGCCAACATCCCTGAACTGGCCGCCTGGACCGCCGTGGCGAACGTGGTCATGAACTTGGATGAGTTTTTGATGCGGAGGTGATCCTGCCCGCTCATGGCTGCGCTTTGCTTAGGACAACATGTGGCCGCCATCGTGACGCAGTTTCCGTCACGGTGCCAAGCGCTTACGCTCATCCAGGACTCCGAAGTTTCCGATGGGGGGAATGGGGTGGTTCTGGAAGAAATGAAAGCAAAGGAAATCCAGCGCAGGATTCTTTAAATTTGGAGTGTGGGTGTATGACGGGGCTGGAAAGTTGAAATCTGAGTTTGCATTTCTGTGTTTTCATTTTTTAGTGAAACTGTGAGCAAGCAACAACCAGCCTGGGAAAAAGCCCGCGAGGGATTCGTGGCGCAGTGGGGTTCGCTGGGCACGCAGTGGGGCATCAACCGCACCATGGCGCAGATTCACGCCCTGCTGATGACCGCTCCGCAGCCGATGTGTACCGACGAGGTCATGGAAAAGCTCCAAATCAGCCGCGGCAACGCCCACACAAACCTCAAGGAGCTGGTCGCCTGGAACCTCGTGCGCATCATCACGCACAAGGGCGACCGCAAGGAATACTTCGAGGCGGAGAAGGACGTGTGGAAGATCTTCATCACCATCACCCGCGAACGCAAACGCCGCGAAATCGAGCCCGCCATCCGCCTGCTGCGCGACTGCGCGGCGCAGACGAAGGACGAAACCAGCGGGCCTGGGCGCGAATTCAACCAGCAGATGAAGGACCTCGACGAGTTCCTCAGCTTCGGGGTCAAAGTCGGCGACACTGTGATCGCCATGAAGCACGCCTCCGCCCTGCAATGGGCCATGCGCCTCCTCGGCTGATTTTTTCATACTTATATATTTCACATTTTACTGAAAATTCGAAATTTAATATCTCCTACCATGAATGAACCCGCACTCGAAGTCCGCCGCATGCACCCGGCTTCGGCGCAGACCAACCCTGTGGAAGGCACGGTACTCTGGAGTCCGGTGAAGTCACTGTGGTTCACCAGTCATCTGCTCATCGCGGTCATCGGCGGCTGGCTCACGATCAGTCCGGGCGCCGTGTTGCTCTCGTGTGTGTTCACAGTGCTCACCTTGTGCCTCGGACACACGATCGGGCTGCACCGGCTCCTGATTCACCGCAGCTTCACCTGTCAGCGCTGGCTGGAACACCTGCTGGTGCATCTCGGCACCGTCGTGGGCATGGGCGGTCCGTTTCGCATGCTCTACCTGCACGACATCCGCGACTGGGCGCAACGGCACCGCGCATGCCATCCCTTCTTCATCGATCAACGTCCCATCTGGCGCGATGCGTTGTGGCAGCTCCACTGCGAGATCCGGCTGAAACATCCCCCGCTGTTCGAGATCGAACGCGAGGTGCGTGAGGATCGTTTCCACCGCTTCCTCGAACGCGCCTGGATGCTGCAGCAGGCGCCTTATGCCGTGCTGTTTTATCTGCTCGGCGGCATCGGATGGGTCGTGTGGGGCATCTCGGTGCGCATCGTCGTCTCGCTCGCCGGCCACTGGTTGATCGGCTACTTCGCGCACAACCATGGCGAGCGTGACTGGCATCTCGAAGGCCACGCCGTGCAGGGCTACAACATCCAGCACCTCGGCCTCATCACCATGGGCGAGTGCTGGCACAACAACCATCACGCCTTTCCCGAGTCGGCACGTCTCGGCCTCGGCCACACGCAGCACGATCCCGGCTGGTGGGCGCTGCGGGCATTGAGCGCCTGCGGTCTCGTCACCGGTTTGAAACAGCCAGCCGACCTGCCGCCGCGGCCCGAACGCATCCCCATGATTCGTCCTGCCAGAACACGCGCGCGCCGTGTTAACAAAGAGCATGACGTGCTCGATCTTCTTTAAAGCAGAGGGACAATGTGAGGCAGGAAGTGAGAATGCATTGAACAAAACGCGCCAGGCCAGATGTAATGCCTGCATGCCGATCCTACGATGCCTGGTTGTTCTTGCCATCACCCTCAGCCTACAAGCCGCTGAAGACAAGCTGCGCCTCGTGCGTGAGACCAATGCGTTGACGCCGGAACAAGAGCGCGCCGGGTTTCATGTGCCGCCGGGTTTTGAAGTACAACTCTTCGCCAGCGAGCCGATGATCAACAAGCCGATCAACATGGCCTTCGACGCGCGCGGCAGGCTGTGGGTGTCATCGACGGTCGAGTATCCGTATGCCGCCGACAAATCGCGTTGGTCAGACGACAAAGGCACACGCGTCAAAGACAGCCGCGATGCGATCAAAATCCTCGAAGACACCGATGGTGACGGCAAAGCCGACAAAGTCATCGATTTCGCCGACGGATTGAACATTCCCACCGGGGTGGTGCCGTGGCACAAGCCGGAGCACAAGGTCGGCTGCATCGCATGGAGCATTCCGAACATCTGGTACTTCGCCGACACCGATGGCGATGACAAAGCGGACGTGCGCGAGGTTTTATTTGGTCCGCTCGGCTACGAAAAAGACACGCACGGCATGTGCAGCAGCTTCCGTCTCGGCCTCGACGGCTGGGTGTATGCCACGCACGGCTTCAACAACACGAGCAAGTTCAAAGTCAGGACGACCACGGAACACACTGAAAACACGGAAAAAAAACCTGCGGATTCCGTGTCTTCCGTGAATTCCGTGGTTGAAACCGAATTGGAACTTCACAGCGGCAACGTGTTCCGCTTCAAACCCGACGGTTCGCATGTTGAAATCTGGACACGCGGCCAGGTGAACCCTTTCGGCCTCTGCTGGGATCGCTACGGCAATCTCTACAGCTCCGACTGTCACAGCTCGCCGATCTACCAGCTCATTCGTGGCGCGTGTTATCCCAGTTTCGGCAAACCACACGATGGACTCGGCTTCGCGCCGGTGATGTGCGAACACAGCCACGGCTCCACCGGCATCTGCGGCATCGTTTACATCGATGGCGGTGTGTGGGGGCCGGAGTGGGACGATCACACCTTCGTCGGCAACGTCGTCACCTCCACCGTCAATCACGACAAGGTCACTTTCACCGGCTCCACTCCAAAGGCGAACGAGCAGCCCGACTTCATCACCAGCGGCGACCCGTGGTTCCGCCCCGTCGATCTCCAGCTCGGTCCTGACAACGCCCTCTACATCGCCGACTTCTACAACAAGATCATCGGCCACTACGAAGTGCCGCTGGATCATCCCGGTCGCGACAAGGAGCGCGGAAGAATCTGGCGTGTGGTGAAGAAGGGCACAAACCTGGCGCATCAAGACTTCACGGCGATGTCACCCAAAGAGATCGCTGCGGAGACCGGCAGTCCGAATCTCACACGGCGGCATCTTGCGTTGCGGGAGGTCAGGCGGCGCGGCTCCCAAGCATGGCTGCCGGAGTTTCTCCGGATTTTCAAATCGGCAGCTCCCATGGTTGCCAGGGGTGATTGCAGGCCTCCCGACTACCGGGACAACGACATTGGAGACTTCCGCTACACGCCTGTGGACTGGCAGCGGTCCGATCTGAGGACGGCGTGCTCACTGTGGGCCTTGTCCTATCTTGGAGAGCGTTTCCTGATCTCGAACGTGCTGCGGGCTCTTCACACGGGAGGATCCTGGGTTGAGGATCAGGGAGTGGAATTGAACGGGCTCGTCATGTCGCAGGCGGTGCGGGTCATCGGCTCGTATGAGCACCTTCATCCGTGGGAAAAATGGAACCTGGGCATCGTCTTTGACGGACGCGGCAGCGCGGCCGGCCGTGCGGCGGCACAATCATTGCTTCAGCGCCCCGACTTTTTGCGTGGTGATCCCTATTGGCCGGGGATCGAGGCAAAAATGCTGATCAACCTCACCAACAACCTCCTGTCGCCTCCCGGCCCGGACAACCAGCTCAGTCAGAAACTCGGTGACGATGCCTATGTGCATTCTCTTCGCCTGTTGCTCCGGGATTTTCTTTCGCGCCCCGATGTGCTGGAAGATCCGGAAACTCAACGCTGGGCCGTGCGCGTTGCGAACAAGCCCTGGTTCGTCGATGTGATCAAAGCTGTTCCCACAGCGGCTGCTTCGGATTTTCTTTTCCAGCATACGGGAAGCTCCGGACGGACGCCGCCTGATGTCGCGGCGCACGTCGCGCGACATGGAAACGAGTCACTGATTCAAACCGTGATCCACAAACAGAGAGATCAAGGCAAGGCGGCGCCTTTGGCAGAACAAGCCACGCTGATTCAAGCCATCCACAACGGTCTCAGTGAACGTGGAGCTCCGGCAAACGCCGAATTGCTGCAATGGGCGCAGGAGCTGGCCGCGCAGCTCCTGATGTCGCTTGAACGCAAATCGGAACCGGCGTGGGTTTCGATCTCGGCGCCTGAGAACGGCCCGAAGTGGTCGTTGCGGACGCGGAAGTGTGCGGATGGCACGGAGGTGCAAGTGTTGCAGAGCATGACCAAGGGCGGTGGCGATGAGGAGAAGCGGACAGGTGTATTGAAATCGAAAACCTTCGATGCTCCGGCGAAACTCACGTTCTGGATCAACGGGCACTGCGGTTTTCCGCAATCGAAGTCGAATGACAAGAATCTCGTGCGCGTCGTCGATGCCAGAAGCGGTGAAACGCTCGCCAGCAAGGTCGCGCCGCGCAACGATGTGTGCCAGCGTGCAGAGTTCGACCTTTCCAAGCATGCGGGCAAGGCCGTGCGGCTCGAGATCGTCGATGGAGACGACGGAAAAGCCTACGCGTGGCTTGGCGTCACGCGCATTGAGCCTGCGGTGGTCAGCGTGGATGATTTTCAAACCGAGGACACCACGCGGGAAGCGCTCAAAAAGCTCGCTATCATGCTGCAACACACCGCACCGGCGGCTTTGCGTGAAGAACTGGCCGCGTATCTGCCGCCGCGTCCTGCACCGCCGCCGTTGCCCGTTTCGCCAGAGCAGCGCAAACAACTCGATGCGCTCATCGCCGAACGTGTAGCCTCGTTTGCGAAGACAAAACCGGATGCGACGGCTGGAAAGAATGTCTTCAAGACGAACTGCGCCGTGTGCCATCAAATCAAAGGCGAGGGCGGTTTGATCGGCCCGCAGCTCGATGGCATCGGCGTGCGTGGCGTGGAGCGTTTGTGCGAGGACATCCTCGACCCGAACCGCAATGTGGACGCGCATTTTCATCTTCAAACCTTCACGATGAAGGACGGCTCGGTGATGGCCGGCTTCCTCAAGGCCGAACTCGGCCAGGTGAACGTACTCGCCGACGCCGCCGGGAAAGAACACCGCGTCTCCAAACAGGACATCACCAAGACCGAGGTGGCCCCCGTCTCCCTCATGCCGCCGGTGTTCGGCCAGAGCCTCGATGAGGCGAAGTTCATCGACTTGCTGGGCTATTTGCTCAGCGAGACCGCGGCGAAGTGATCTTTTGAAACCGCCATCGTTGCGGGTTCACCTTCGCCGCTCTAAAAGCTTCTGGAGTGCTCCCGTCCCTCAACCAGCTCAAACTCCCCGATCCCTGGCAGCATCAGGCGGTGAATCTGCTGCGTGCGGGCACGGATGTCGTCGTCAGCGCGCCGACGGGCGCGGGGAAGACGTACATCTTCGAGCTGCTGCACCAAGGGCGGCATCTACAGGGTCAGGCGATCTACACCGTGCCGACGCGGGCGCTGGCGAATGACAAATACGCCGAGTGGAAGGAATCGAAATGGAACGTGGGCATCGCCACGGGGGACATCGCGGAAAATGTCGATGCGCCGGTCGTGGTGGCGACGTTGGAGACACAACTGGAGCGTCTCGTGCGCGGCGAAGGGCCGGCGCTGCTGGTGATCGACGAATATCAGATGATCTCCGATCACGCGCGTGGCGCGAATTATGAAGCCGCCATCGCGCTCGCGCCGGCGGACACCCGCCTGCTGCTGCTCAGCGGCTCGGTGGCGAATCCCGAGGACGTGGTGGCGTGGATGCGTGACTTGAATCGCAAGGCCGAGGTCGTGTCCACACGCGAGAGACCCGTGCCGCTCGAAGAAGCGCCGATGGAGACGCTGCCGCAACGCCAGCGGCAGTTTGAGAATTACTGGCCGCGTTTCGCGGCGGCGGTGATGCTGGCCGATCTCGCGCCGCTGCTCATTTTCGCGCCACGTCGCAGGGAGGCGGAGTCCATCGCACGCAGGCTCGCCGCCGATCTGCCGATGGGCGATCCGCTGGAGCTTGCGCCGGAGCAGCGCGCGGTGTGCGGCAAGGATCTGGCGACGTTGATCGAAAAACGCATCGCCTTTCATCACAGCGGGCTGTCGTATGGTGCGCGGGCGGGCGTGATCGAGCCGTTGGCGAAGGCGGGCCAGCTCCGCGTGATCGTGGCGACGATGGGGCTGGCTGCGGGCATCAATTTCTCCGTGCGCAGCGTGCATGTGGCCGGGACGACCTTCCACGACGGCCGCAGCGAGCACAAACTGGCCCCCGATGAGCTGCTTCAAATGTATGGCCGCGCCGGACGCCGCGGACTGGATGACAAAGGCCACGTCGTCACCAGCCGCGACAGCCCGTCGATCTTCGACGCACGTCCGGCACGTCTGCATCGCAGCGCCCTGCTCGCCTGGCCGATTTTCCTGCGCGTGATGAAACACGCGGCGTTGCGGCAGGAAAATCCCTTCGAGGCCGCGAAGCGCTTCTCGGAGCGTCTTTTTGCCAAGGTGCCGCCGCTGCTCGGATTGGAAGAGAACGAACCGAACACGCCCTTGCAGGCCGAGAAGGCGCTGTTCGGCCTCGAAGCCACGGAGAAGCAGATTTTGAACTCCGCCGGTGAATGGGAGCGCAAACACAAAAACGCGCTGCAACGCGTGCCATTGAGCCGCGTGCATGCCACGCTTGCGGTTCCGGCCTTCGCCGCGAAGTTCGCGCACGGCATCGGCCGCGTGGGAAAAATCCGCCGCGAGAAGGAGGTGATCTACGGCGTCGAGGTCAGCCTCGGCACGCCGGATGACACTCTCATCAAGCCCACGAAGTCGATCCGCCGCCTGCTCAAGTTGCCGCGCAAGGAGGAGACCGTGCCGCTGGAGGAAATCACGGTGCTGCATGCCGGCGAGCTGGCGCGGGCGGTCCTCGCGAGTGTCGAGGAGGCTATTCAGGACGCCGCTCCTGAATTCATCGGCACTGTGACGAAGGAAAATCTCGTGTTCGCCTGCTTTGATCTCTCGCCGGTCGAAGTGATGGCCTATGAAGACAGTCACGGGCGGTTGTTGTTCGCAGCACAGGAGCGCAGCGTCGTGGTGCGAAACGAAACCGGCGTGCATGCGCCTGAAACGACGACCGCAGGCATCGAACCGCGCCCTGGATCGCCGGTTCATGCGTGGCGCACGCTGGGATTGATCGATGCGCACGGTGTTCCAACGCGGCGTGGCGAAATTTTCAGCTTCTTCCAGCATGGCGAAGGTCTGGCCGTCGTCGCAGCGCTCGAAGACGAGAGCTATCCCGCCGACGATCTCGTGCATCACATGGCGAACCTGCGCGGCGGCTCGAAGTTCGAGCTGTCGATGGATTGCGGTTCCGAACGACTCGCCGCCGTGTGCCGTGGCACCTACGGCTTCATCAATCATCACGGTTATCTCGAACATGGTCTGCCCGTCGATTACGGCGAAGGCGCGGCGGAGCTGCTGGATGCCATGCTGCATCCCGAGCAGCCGGGAGCGCAGGATTTGAAGGCCGGGATCGCGGAGGGTGACATCTCTCGCGCCTACGTCGAATGGCTGAGCCTGCTGCGGCACATCACGCACGCACCCGATCATCCGTGGAAACGCTGGTCCGCGCTCAAGGAGGCCGCGAAGGCCGTCTTGAAGCATCACACCAAGACCCTGCGCCACTTCTTCCACCTCGACCTGCCGCCGCTGACGAACAAGCAGAAGCACGGCAAGACACGACACTATTTGATGGTGAAGTGAGATGTTGAATCTGAAGCGACTTGGTTCAAGTTCCCACCATGAGCGCCACGGCCATGCTTCAACTCAAACAACAGCTTTCCAAGCTGCCCGAGAAACAGCGGCAGGAAGTTGCGGCGTTTTTGCACCGCTTGAAACAAGACTCGCCAGCGTGGCAGAAAGAAATGGGCCGCCGCATGGCGGAGATGGACGCCGGGAAGAAGTTCGGGCTGCCTAAATCTCTCGCCCGTGCCTGAGATGGCCTCGTATGCCTACGAGCCTGTGTTGTCCGCCAAGGCGTGGGAATTCTTGTGTTCGCTCTCGCGCAAACGACAGCAGCGCGTTATCAAACTGATCAATCTGCTCGCCGAACAGCCCTGGCGACTCGGTGACTATCGCACCACGGACAGCACCGGACGGTTCTTGGAGAACATCCGCCTCAACGGCTTTCTGATCACTTATTTATGAAGGAAAACCCCCAGCTTTGCTGGGGGACTCCCAGAGTTTGACAGTTCCGGGAGTCCCCGGATGGCCGGTGATGTGTGACCGCTCAAAGTGACACAAAACCAAGCAATCCAATGGAACAACAAAGTCTAAATCATACGAAATGGGAATGTAAATATCATGTGGTCTTCATACCGAAGTGTCGGCGCAAGGTGCTCTACAAAGAGTTGCGGCCCTATTTGGGCGCGGTATTCCGGTTGCTTACGGAGCAGAAGGAATGTCGGGTGGAGGAGGGGCATCTGATGCCTGATCATGTGCATATGTTGCTGAGTGTGCCGCCGAAGTATGCGGTGTCGCAGGTGGTGGGCTACATCAAGGGCAAGAGCGCGATCCATCTGGCACGGATCTATGGCGGGCGAAGACGCAACTTCGTGGGGCAGCACTTCTGGGCGAGGGGCTACTTCGTCTCAACGGTGGGTCGAGACGAGGCGACGGCGCGAGCGTACATCCAGAACCAGGAGCAGGAGGACAAGCGTCTCGAACAACTGGAGATGTTCAACGGGTCATAGCCGCCTTGAGGCGGCCCCAATCACAGAACAACCCGCTTTGAGCGGTTAACACATCACAAGCCCAGGCTTTGCCGGGGGTATCTGACTGCCGTGCTGAGCCTCGCCTGCGCGTTGATCTTCCGCCGCGGGCCGTTGTTTCGCATCCTGGGCATCGCGGTGGTCACGCAGACCGGTGAGGAGGCTTCACGTTTGCGCATGCTGGGCCGCAGCCTCATCGCATGGTCGCCGGTGCTTTTCAGCGTGCTGCTGGTGAAGTTCATGCCGATCACCGACCGCACCTCGGCCGCGCCATTTGCCACGCTGGGATTGCTGGTCGGCGGTCTCGCCATCGCCTCGCTCTGCATGCGGA
>JAEUHJ010000110.1 GCA_016795375.1 Verrucomicrobiaceae bacterium | reverse complement strand
GCTTGGGGTTGTTCGGCTGCCGCACAGGGGACTGTGCGGACCACTTTGGGCTCGATACCGCGTCCTGCGGGCTGGCTGCCGCACGCGCCGGGCTGGCAAGTCTGTGGCGCGGGATGGAACCCGCCGCTCGCGGGTGCGATACCTTTTGGCGCGGGTCGGATACCATTCCGTCCGGGGAACCATCCCATTTCCTCCGGGATGGCACCCGCCGCTGCCGGGTTGGCTACCCTTTGGCGGAGTGGGAAGCCCGCGAGGTGCGGGATCACTACCCTGCGGCGGAACTCCAAGCCCACGACTTCCGGGTTTGATCCCATGTCGTGCGGGTAGGCCGTTTGGAGGCCGAAAAGGCCTCCCAAGACGGAAAAGTGGTCGTTTTTGAAGTTTGGGAGGCTCATGGCAGGCGTCGGGTGTGACACCGCCGATGAGAGCACGGCACCCGCGAGAGCCGTTAGTCAATCATAGGTGACGGTATTTGAAGGTGGCCCGCACAGTCCTCTGTGCGGTTCAGGGCATTGCACCCGCTCATTCCGCACAGAGGACTGTGCGGACCACGTTACTCGTCCTCGAGCTGGTGCGTGAACTGTTCGAGCGTCATGCCGAGTCCAAAGCTGAGCTGGGCGCTGACCGGCAATGTAGGATTGGCTTTGCCACGCTCGAGTTTGCCGATGTATTCGCGGCTGATGCCACTCTCACGAGCGAGGCCGTATTTGGTGAAACCTGCGGCCTCGCGTAGCTCCTGTAGCCGCCGCGGTAGCCGCTCGCGGATGCGCTCGGCGTAGTCGTAGGCGGGGTGGTCGGAGGCTGCGGCGGGCATATCATCCGACTCGTCTGGCAAAAATGTATCCTCGGCGGCTTTGGTGCTCGATCTCGGGATAAGGGTCGCGCTCGATGGCATCCGCGATCTCGAAACCCGTCGCTTTCATCCACGCTTGCATTTCCAAGACCTGAAAGAAGTGGAAATCCACGGATACCTTGTGTTCCCACCATTCGTCGAGATGCAGGGTTTCCGTGCCCAGGTGAAAGGCAGCCAAGAGGACGCCTCCGGGGCTGAGAACGCGATGCAGCTCCTTCAAGGCCGCGATCATTTGCGTCTTCGGAATGTGAATGAGCGAGTAAAACGCAGCGATTCCTGCGAAGGAGCCATCAGCCACATCCAAGGCCATCATGTCGCCTTGGCGAAACTCGATGCCGGGATTCAACTGTCTCGCACGCACCACCATCGCATCCGACAGGTCGATGCCGCAGACGTTCGCGCCGTGCTCGTGGAGAAAACGTGCGACGTGTCCAGGGCCACAGCCGATGTCGCAAATCACTCCGCCGTTTGCCACAGCGTCGAGCCGATCTAGCAACTGGCGGTCCAGCGGCTTGTGCTGAAGTTCATCGTAGATGCGGCGGACGTATTCATCCGCCACGGCGTCGTAGCTTTGGCGTGTGTTCATTTGCCGGTGAACCTTCCCATGCTGATGACCTCATTGTGCTCAAAGCCGAGGCGTTCGTAGAAGCCGGTGACAACAAGATTGTCGTTGGAGACAAACAAGGTCAGCCGGTGGCATCCGCGCTCGTGCAGGAGCTTGTCCACCTGTGAGACGATCTGGCGGCCATAGCCTTGCCGCTGATGCTGCGGGCAAACGGCGAGATAGTAGAGATGACCGCGATGTCCGTCGTAGCCAGCCATCGCTGTCGCGATGACTTCTTCGCCGAGCACTCCGACGAGAAACAAGTCCGGCTGCACCTGGAGTTTGCGGTTCAGGTCCGTGATGGCGACGGCGCGTGAATCGGAGTCAATCAGTCCGCAGCGCTCCCAGAGGTCGAGCACGGCGGTTTGATCTTCGGGCTCGTAGGGGCGGATGTTCATGGTTTGCTCGGATTTGGCTTGTCCGGGTTTGGTGTCGGCGTGGCGTGAATCGCTCCGGTTTTGGCGTCGATGAGGTAAACCGGCCCTGTCTCCGTCCAACGCAGATCGCCTGGGTCGATCATCTCCCGCATCGCCTGCGGCAGCCTGTTTCTCAAAAGCGAGGGCACGTCTTTGATCTCGATCAACTCCTCATCCACCTCGCCGGGGCCACGCACATGCAGGGTGCGGAAGTAACGAGTCAGCTCCTTCGTTCCGCCGTGTGTCGTCGAGCACGTCACCCAGAGGATGTTGCCATCCGCGCTCCAGGTGATGGCATGGGGCTGGCCGTCGGAGAGTTGGATTTCATAGTTCTCCCCGGGTTTGGTGTGAGACGGACCCCAGATGAGCTGGGCGCTGGTGACACCCTTGCTCTCTGCCTTGCCCGGTGCCGCCTCGGTGATGACGAGCTTGAGGTCATTGGGCAAATCATAGCTGCCGGGCTTCGTTGCGAGCGCTCCGGGCATCGGCGTCACCCAGCGCACATGTTTTTGAAAATGATCGCGCATGGCGAAGTTGTAGGCATCGACCTCGGACTGGAAGGCGCTGCTGAGGATGGTGCCCGCCACGGATTGCAGGCGGTAGCCTGTTTCTTCATCCGGCGTGTCGGGTTCGATCTTTTCCAAGCCGTAGGTCAGAATGCGGAAGTTCCCCGCCGCGATGTCCTTCGCCGCAGCCGCGACGCCGAGTTGCTGCGCTTTGGCGATGGCTGCCGGGCTGTCGTCGTTGCTGGAGATGTCGCTGCTGATGGGTGAGGAATTGTCAGACTGGCTCGCCGATGGATCGGGCACGGAGGGGGTGTTTGGCGTTGTGTGCGATAGCTCGGGATGAGGCGCATTGAGCGCACCCGTTCCCGTCTGCGCTCCAGTCAAACCCTCAGGCTTGCTCGTGATGATCCTCACCATGTATGTGCCCTCTGCCGTGCTCATCTCCAGAAGCACCGCCGCGTTATTCTTGTGCTTGTCGAGTGGCAGCGGACCGATGGGGCGGAGGTTGCGTTGCGCTTCCTTGGCAAGTTCCTCGGTCGGAAACACGAATCCCGTGCGCAAGGCAGTGGGTTCTGCAAGCAGACGCTTGTGCAGCGCCATCGTTTCGTTAGGCCGTATGGAGTCAAAGCCATAACCGGATGTCGTGGGCGTAGCAGGCGTCGCAGCATCGGCGCTGGCCGGGCCAATGAACTCGATCTCCGCAGCAGCATCGGGATCTGATGATCGAACGTGAAGATCAATGACCAGTGTGTTGCCGGAAACCCAGGACTGCGAGACCGATGCTTGGACAGCGGGTGCATGAGCTCTGGATAGCCTCCAGTAGCCGGCAAGAAGCGCGATGCCTCCCAGCAGCACCGCAGCGGAAATCAGCAGAGCCATCTTGCAGCCGGATAAGCTGCGAGGCTTCGGTTGCTCGCTGGATGGCGTTTGCTGGCGCACGGTGGCGCGTCCCGCCAGCAGAACACACGCGATGAGGGCGGCGAAAACCCCGCTGAGAAAGGACGGCGAGCGGAAGTTCCACGCCAGCGCACGGACGATGCGGTCTGGGCCGACATGTTGTGGATAAACGACGAGCCACGGACTCGAAAGGCCGATGGTGACGGTCGATTGGGTGTTGCTGCCCAGGCGGGTGACATGGGGGGCCGCGAAGTTCAGCAGGAGAACAAAGAATGCCACGCCCAGAATCAGACGAAGCCACAACGGAAACAGAAGGTTAGCTTCCATCGCCTGCCGTGCCTTTGACAAGCGAGTGGCTGGAGCGCCTGGCACACCAGCCTTGGGGCGATGTCCAGGCATGAAAATGAAAATAAGCGCCGGAATCACGATGCCCGGAATCACGGCGGCAGCCCCCATCACGATCAGTTCACGCCCTGAGACACCTCCACCCAAAGTCAGCACCAATCCCACTCCCAAAAGCGATACGACAGGAAATGCAACAAGCAGACCGATCCAGAAACTGCGTGGGATGGACGAGTGTGCGGGAGTCACCGTAGGTTTCGCGGATGAGACTGATGGATGACGATAATCTGTCGCCGCCTCCACCTGCGTGCGGAACTCCGCCGCGGTGGCGAAGCGCAGCTCCGGGGTCTTTTCCAGGGCGCGCAGCACGATCTCGTCGATGCGGATGTCCACCTGCACACGCTTCGATGGTGGGGTGAGGTTTTCCTTCGGCCGCTCGCCGGTGAGCATCTCGTAGAGCACGACGCCGAGGCTGTAGATGTCGGCGCGGTGATCGGCGCTGCCGTTGGATTGTTCGGGCGCGGCGTAGTCAGGGGTGCCGAGCGGGAACGTAGAACGAGTTTTCCAACTCGTTTCCTCAGACTCGGCGGGAACGAGATGGAAATCTCGTTCTACGATCTTCGCGATGCCGAAGTCGGCGATCTTTACGACGCCGCTTTTGTCGATGAGGAGGTTCTCCGGCTTGATGTCGCGGTGGACGATGCCGTGATCGTGCGCGCATTGCAGCGCATCACACACGGGCGGGACGATGCTGAGCGCTTCTTTGGGCGTGAGGCGTTTGGTTTGGAGCAGTTGGCGAAGGTTCACGCCATCCACGAACTCCATGAGGAGGTAGTAGAGGCGGGTAGAAGCGGCGGCACCTGTGGTAGAAGCGGCGTCCCCGCCGCTTGAGCTTGGAACAAGCGGCGGGGACGCTTCTTGAGTTTGGGACAAGCGGCGGGACGCCGCTTCTACGATGCCGAAGTCATGCACGCCGACGATGTGCGGATGATTCAGCGCGGCGAGCGCCTGCGCCTCTTTTTCAAACCGTGCGGCGAACTGCGGATCGTCCGCGCGCTCCGGGGCGAGGAGTTTCAGCGCGACGAGGCGGTTGAGCGACTTCTGCCGCGCTTTATAGACGACACCCATGCCGCCGCGCCCGAGGCATTCGAGGATTTCGAGCTGCGGGAAGTGCGGGGCGAGTTCTTCCGGTGTGAGCGGTGGCACGGCAGCGGTGGCATCCCCTGGCTGGGTGGGCTGCATCAGCTCTGCCATGAGGTTTTTCGGCGAAAGACCTTCCAGCAGGCTCTGGGGCTGCGCGGCGGAGGTCGGGGTGGGGCTGGAGTCGCTCATGCCTGTAATCTGATGAAACGACGGCGAATGCTTACACACATTTTGATCCGCCCAGAGCCTCGAAGAGGATTTGCATCTCATCGGTCACGCCAGCGCCATCCTCCAGCGTCCCGGTGATCTCCGCCTTCATGCACTGGCGGAGCTGTCTTTTCACGCGGTGCAAGGCCACGCGAAAGGCATCGATACTCATGCCACAGGCAGCGGCTGCGGCGCCCTGATCCCCGTGAGCCGCATCTCCGGTGAGAAAGGGCCGCGCGTGATCGAAGAGACGCTCTTTTCCTCCAGAAAGACATTCCGCCCGCAGAGCCTCCAGGCTGCGCTCCAGCACGGTCAGCGCCCACTGGCGGTCAAAGGCTGCATCCGGTGAGGTCACACCACTGTCACGCACCTCGGCCACGCTGGCCTCCTCGATGGAGAGGGCCGCCACTCCCGCGCCGCGCTTCAAACTGCGCTGCATCTCACGCTGGCGGGAGACGAAATGCTTCACCGCGCCGAGCAAGTAAGAGCGGAAGCGCCCACGCTGCGGATCCGCCGTGCCGATCTGGCCGCCAGTGAGTATCTGCGCAAAGAACGCATGGCTCATGTCCCGCGCCGCGTCAGCATCCCGCAGCACCTGGCGCAGATAGGCGACCACTGGCTCATAATAGGCATCACAGAGATCGGCGAGGGCGCGGCGGCCATCGTCAGAGTCCGCCTGGGCGGCGCAGACGCGCGTCCAGCGTGTGGTATGAAACGGCGCGGGTGAGGAAAGCGGCATGGCGTGGCGTGGCGGATGTTGCCACAGATGCATGACGAATTGCATGAAAATGCTGACAGAGGGAAGGCTGCCCGCAGTGCGCGGCTCCACTGGTCTTGTCACATAACCAGATCGCAGCAGTGTAAAGTGGGAGGGCGGATCGTTATTCATCTACAGACAAGAAACCCGGCCCCCCGCATTCTCCCCCCCATGACCACCCCCGCCACCCTCGCAGAGCTGCGTGACTTTGACACGCCGCTCATCGCCAACACCATCGGTTACATCAGCCCGGTGCTGCCGCATGAATACTACCTCAGTGGAGAGATCCAGTCCGTCACCGCGCCGCTCGGCCCCACGGTGGGCATCGCCTACACCATCGAGATCGATAGCAGCACACCCGGCGGCAAGGCGGAGACGGAGCTCTACTGGCAGCTTCTCGATTTGATGCGCGCGAGCACCTTGCCAAGCGTTCTCGTCGCCAAGGCCGTCGGCTCCCGCCCGGAGCACGAGTGCATGATCGGCGATGGCATGGCAAAGACGCTCTCCTCTGTCGGCTGCATCGGCCTGGTCAGCGATGGCCGCGTGCGGGATGTGCCGGGCCTCATCTCGACCAACTTCGCCGCCTACTGTCGCGGCACCATCGCCCATCACGCGCCGATGCGTGTGCGTGCCATCCAGAGGCCCGTGGAGATCGGCGGCGTCATGATTTCTCCCGGTGAAGTCATTCACGCCGATCACAATGGCGTCATCCGCGTGCCGGCGGAGTGTCTTGATGATCTCGCGGTGGCAGCGGTGAAAAACCGCGCCTTCGAGCACGAAGCGCACATGTTCCTGCGCCGTGTGGACAAAACGCCCGCCGAGAAGCGCGCGCATGTGAACGAACTCGTGTCCAAGTATGGATTCAATGACTGTGTCAGTGCCCGCAGACCATGACCTCCTCCACCAAACGCTACCGCTCCTGCATCCTCGCCACCTGCTGCGTGCCGTGGAGCGGGCGCTTCGAGTTCGAGGAGGCCATCTTCCGCCGGAGCGTGCGGCATCAGATTGCCAGCGGCATCCGGGATCTCTACATCTTCGGCACGGCAGGTGAGGGCTACGCGGTCACGGAAAAGCAGTTCGACGAGATCACGCGGGTGTTTCTCGATGAAACGAAGGGCGACGGCATTCAGAGCATGATCGGGCTCATCAGCCTCTCGCCGCCCACCATTATCGAGCGCATCGAAAGAGCGCGTGATATGGGCGCGAGGCGATTTCAGCTCAGTTTGCCGAGTTGGGGCGTTTTGAACGACACGGAGGTCGAGGCATTCTTCCGCGAGACTTGCGGGCGTTTCCCCGATTGCGAGTTCCTCCACTACAATCTTATGCGCACCGGCCGCATCCTCAGCGGCACCGAGTATGGCCAACTTGCGGAGGCGCATCCGAATCTCGTGGCGACGAAAAACAGCACTGCCGATGTCGCGCGGCTCACCAGCCTCATGAACGACGCGCCGCAGCTCCAGCACTTCATCACCGAAGGTGGTTTTCCCATCGCTGCGATGATGGGCGAGTGCGGTTTTCTCATCTCCTACACTTCCACGAACTTCGCCAAGGCATACGAGTTCTTTGACGCGGGCCGTGCGCAGGATGAAACGGCGCTCGAAGTCATTTCGAAGGATTTCCCGGACCTCATCACCGCTTTCAAAGAAGCGGTCGGCACCTCCGCACACATGGATGGTGCTTTCGACAAACTCTTCTGCCGCGTTCACGATCCTGACTTCCCGCTGCGACTGCTGCCGCCATATTCAGGCGTCAGCGAGGCGCAGTTCGAGCGTTATCTCGACCAACTCCGCCGTATCTCACCCCGATGGCTGCCATGAAAATCCACGCGATCCTCCTTCTGCTCACCATCACCGCGTTGGCGGATGTCATCGACCTCGGAAATCGCCGCGAGCTGCTCGTGGATGATCATCTCATCGCCTCAAAGACCGGGGTGGAGTTGAAAATGCACCAACCGCAGGCGCAGGATGTGGCGCTGGTGTGTGACGCGCCTTGGGAGGGGAACACCTCGGGCTACTTCACGCTGCTTCAGGATGGCGACCTCTACCGCTGCTACTACCGCGGATCACATCATGGCGAGCCTGGAGGCAAACTGAGCCAGTCCGGTGTGACTTGCTATGCGGAAAGCCGTGATGGCATCACATGGACGAAGCCGAAGCTAGGATTGTTCGAGTTCGGTGGCTCAAAGGACAACAACATCGTCCATACGGGCGATGGTTGCGGCACCTTCGCGCCGTTTCTCGACACAAACCCAAACTGCCCGCCTGAGTCGCGCTACAAGGCGCTTGCCACCATGGGCAATGACGTTGAGCGCAAGAAGAACCCTGCGCTGCAAGCCTACCATTCTGCCGACGGCCTGCGCTGGTCGTTGATGCGCGGAAAGCCGGTCATCACCGCAGGCTCGTTCGACTCGCAAAACACCGCGTTCTACGACAACGAACTCCGTGAGTATCGCGCTTACTGGCGCTACTTTACCGGCGGCTACACGGACGAGCGCGGATGGAAGCCCTCTGGCGTGCGTGCCATCCGCACGGCGACCTCAAAGGACTTTCTCACCTGGGGAAATCAGGCTGATCTGGCCTACGGCAAGGACGCGCCCAAGGCGCAGCTTTATACCAATGCCGTGCGCCCCTATGCGCGCGCGCCGCATCTGCTGATCGGCTTTCCCACGCGCTACCAGCCCAAGGGATCGCAGGTGGAGCCTGTGCTCATGACCAGCCGCGATGGCGTGAACTTCAATCGCTGGGAGCAGCCGCTCATCCCCGTCACCGCGCCGAAGGACCGCGACTGGAATCGCAGCAACTACATGACCATCGGCGTGCTCGCGCTGCCTGGAAAGCCGAACGAACTCAGTGTCTATGCCACCGAGGCCTACTACCAAGGCCCTGGCAGCCGCATCCGCCGCTTCACCTTCCGCGTGGACGGTTTTGTCTCCGCCTCAGCGAAACAAGGCGAGATCATCACCAAGCCGCTGACCTTCACTGGCACGCAGCTCACGCTGAATCTCGCCAGTGCTGGCGAAACCCGCGTCGAGGTGCAAGACGAGGCTGGAAAGCCTCTGCCAGGCTTCACACGCGAAGACTGCATGCCGCTCAAAGGCGACTTCATTGACCATGCCGTGACGTGGAAAGGCGGCAGCCTCGAAAAACTCGCCGGAAGGCCCGTGAAGCTCCGTTTCGAGCTGCGCGAGGCGGATTTGTTCGCGCTCCAGTTCGCGCCATAGAAATGCTTTGTGACAGCGAGTGCCGTCTGTCTAGGATGCCGGATGCCCCGCATTTTCGACAACATCGCGCAAGACCTGCTGCCCGCGCTCCAGCAAACACTCGCCTTGGGACATCGCTCTGACTTTTGTGTCGGTTACTTCAATTTGCGCGGCTGGAAATGCATCGACTCGGTGATCGAGCAATGGGCGGGGGGAGCAGGGCAGCAGTGCCGCTTGCTCGTGGGCATGCAGAGGCTGCCACAGGATGAGTTGAGAGAGGCGCTCAGCCTTGTGCCGAATGAGGAAGAGGTCAGCAACCAGCTCGTCATCCGCATGAAGCGGAAGCTGGCGGAGGATTTTAGAAACCAGCTCACCTTTGGAGCGCCGACGGATGCGGATGAGGCCGGCCTGCGCCGTCTCGCCGCCCAGCTCCGGGCGGGCAAGGTCGTCGTGAAGCTGTTCCTGCGCCACACGCTGCATGCGAAGCTCTACCTGTGCTTCCGCGAGGATCCGAACAATCCGATCACCGGCTTTCTCGGCTCCAGCAATCTCACGCTCTCCGGCCTATCGAATCAAGGCGAGCTGAACATCGACGTGCTCGATCACGACGCCACGCAAAAGCTGGCGCAGTGGTTTGAGGACCGTTGGAATGACCGCTGGTGCGTGGACATCACGAAGGAGCTGATCCAGGTCATTGAGGAAAGCTGGGCAGGCCTTGAGAAGCTGCCGCCTTACATGATTTATGTGAAGATGGCCTACCATCTGGCCGAGGAGGCGCGGGCGGGCCTCTCCGAGTTTCAGATTCCCGCCGACATGCGCGGCACTCTGCTCGACTTCCAGGCAGCCGCCGTGCGCATGGCGGCGGGGAAGCTGGAAAAGCGTGGCGGTGTGGTGCTTGGTGATGTCGTGGGCCTCGGCAAGACACTCATGGCCACGGCTCTGGCGCGGGTTTTTCAAGACCCGCCGCGTTCGCTGGAGACGCTCATCATCTGCCCGAAGAACCTCTGCGGCATGTGGGAGGACTATGCGCACCGCTACCGCCTCATCGCCAAAGTCATCCCGGTGACTCAGGCGCAAAACATCCTGCCTGAGCTGCGCCGTTACCGCGTCGTCATCATTGATGAAAGCCACAACCTGCGGAACCGCGAGGGCCGCCGCTGGGCCGTGATCCGCGATTACCTCTCGCGCAACGGCTGCAAGGTCATCCTGCTCTCCGCCACGCCTTACAACAAAGCCTACCTCGACCTCGCCAGCCAGCTCCGGCTCTTTCTGGAGCCTGATGCCACCGTCACCATCCGCCCGGAGGAATATCTCCGCAATGAATGCGGCGGACGTGTGGAGGAGTTCACGCGCCGTCACCAGTGCCCGGTGAACTGCCTCGCCGCGTTCGAGAAGAGCGAGCACGCCGACGACTGGCGCGAGATGATGCGCCTCTACATGGTGCGCCGCACACGCAGCTTTGTGGAGGCAAACTACGCGTGGTCGCCCTGCTCGAAGTGCGACGGCATTCTCTCCACCGTGCATGACACCTGCCCGAAGTGCGGCGCGGCCAAGGATGGCAAAGCGCGGCGCTTCCTGCTGCTGGAGGGCGGCACACGGTTTCATTTTCCGAAACGCCAGCCGAAGAAGCTCGAGTTCCGCATCCGCGAAAAAAGCCCCGACGACCAGTTCGCGAAGCTCTACTCCGGCACTGTGGTCGATACCATCCGCATCCTGCACCTGCCGCGCTACGGGCTGGGCAACTACCTTCGTCCCACGCCCGACCATCCGCCCACGCCGGACGAGGCGGAGATCATGCGGAATCTCTCCCGCGCCGGGCAGCGTCTCATCGGCTTCTGCCGCACGAATCTTTTCAAGCGCCTCGAAAGCAGCGGCCATTCCTTTCTTCTCTCCTTGCGCCGCCACATCCTGCGGAACTTCATCGCCCTTCACGCCATTGAAAACGGTCTGCCTTTGCCCATCGGCACGCAGGACTCCGCGCTCTTTGACACGCGCGATGAAGATTCCGACAGCGAGAGCAGTCTCTTCGGGCAGGATACTGAAAATGCGCCACCCGAGCTGACCGAGATCAATGCCGCCTCGCTCGATGATTTCAAAACCGTGGCCGGGCAGTCTTACGAGACGCTGAGGCAGCATCACGCCCGGAATTTCGACTGGCTGCGTCCTGACCTTTTCATCGCAGACCTCACCAAGCATCTTCTTCAAGATGCGCAGCGCCTCTTCTCCGTGCTGGAGATGTCCGGCGTCTGGCAGCCGGAGCGCGATGAAAAGCTCGCCGAGCTGCACAAGCTGCTCACCAAAACTCATGCCGGGCAAAAGGTGCTCATCTTCTCCCAGTTCTCCGACACGGTGAACTACCTCGCCTCCCAACTGCGGGACAAGGGCGTCACCCGCCTCGCCGCCGTCAGCGGAGGCACGGAGGATCCCTCCGCCTTCACCCGCCGCTTCAGCCCGGAGAGCAACAAGGTGCGCGACAAAGTCTCCGCCGCTGATGAGCTCCGCGTGCTCATCGCCACCGACGTGCTCTCCGAGGGCCAGAACCTCCAGGACGCCGCCATCGTGGTGAACTTCGACCTGCCCTGGGCCATCATCCGCCTCATCCAGCGCGCGGGCCGTGTCGATCGTATCGGTCAAAAAGCCGAGGAAATCCTCTGTTACTCCTTCATCCCTGCGGATGGCGTCGAGCGCCTCATTCGCCTGCGTGCGCGTGTGCGCCAGCGATTGCAGGAAAACGCCGAAGTCGTCGGCACCGATGAAACCTTCTTTGAGGATGAAGTGCGCAACGACGGCCTCATCCACGATCTTTTCACCGAGAAGTCCGGCATCCTCGATGACCCCGAGGACGGCGAGGTCGATCTCGCCTCGCTCGCCTGGCAGATTTGGAAAAACGCCAGCGATGCCGATCCCGCGCTGCGCAAAACGATTCCCGACCTCGCCAATGTCGTCTTCAGCACCAAGGCGCTCTCCGCCATCCCGCCGCGCCCGGCCACCAGCACCAGCAGCGTGCAGCCCGCCAGCGGTGCCATGGTCTATGTCCGCACCGCCGATGGCAATGACGCGCTCGCCTGGGTGGACGAGCAGGGCCGCACCGTCACCGAGAGCCAGCACGAAATCCTCCGTGCCGCCGAGTGCGAGCCGTCCACACCGGCCCAGCCGCGTCTGGCCAGCCATCACGCCCTCGTGCAGCAGGCCGTCACCGGCATCCAGCAGGAGCACTTCAGCACCGGCGGCCAGCTTGGGAAGCCCGGCGGCGCCCGCCGCCGCACCTACGAGCGGCTCAAAGACCACGCCGCCGAGATCAAAGGCACCCTCTTTGACATCAAGCCCCTCCACCGCGCCATTGATGCCCTCTACGCCGCCCCGCTCACCGATGCCGCCCGCGAGCTGCTCAACCGCGAGCTGCGCGCCGGCATCAGCGATGACAAGCTCGCCGACCTCGTCCTCACCCTGCACGAGGAGGACCGCCTCTGCATCCCGCTGGAGGAGACCCACGCCCGCGAGCCGCGCATCATCTGCTCCCTCGGCATCCGGGAAGCGTGAATCCTGCCCAATCAAGCTGTGTTATGAACTACCTCTCCCCAGCCCAGGAACAAGCCCGCCGCTTCAATGAAGACGAGGCCGTCCAGCACGAGTTTCGCCGTCTTCGCATGCTTCGGAGGCTGGCGATACCTCAGCCAGCCTTGCCAGAAGATGTCGCTGACGGCCTCGACTGGCAGCAGGCCCTCATCACCTGCCGCCAGACCCGTGCCATCTCACTGCCACTGCCATGAAACAGCCCACCGTCACTCATTCCTCTGTCTTTGATCGCGTGCAGGTCATCCTGACCTCCGCCCAGGGATTCGCTGCCCGCTCGGTGAACACGGCCCAGGTCGTCGCCAACTGGCTCATCGGTCGTGAGATCGTGGAAGATGAGCAGGGCGGCGAAAAAAGGGCGGGGTATGGCGAACGGTTGATCCCTGATCTCTCTGCCAATCTCAAAGCCAAAGGATGGAAAGGCTACGGCGAACTCACGCTCAACCTCTGTCGGCAGTTCTATCTTGCCTATACAGATCTGCCCGGAGTCCAGATTGTTTACGCACTGCGTAAAGAATTGAGCGGAGCGCAGATTGGTTACGCACTGCGTAACCAATCAGCACCAGCCACACTCATTCCCGAGTCCCTCGCTCTCATCCCACAGATCATCGAGGCGGTCCGTGCGGAGGAATGGAAGCCGGGGCTTCTCCATCCCGGCCTTTCGTGGACCCATTACCGCGCCCTCATGCGCCTGCGCAGTCCGCACATCCGCGCCTTCTACGAGATCGAGTCCATCCAGCAAAACTGGAAGGCCCGCGAGCTGGAGCGCCAGATGCACAGCCTGCTCTTCGAGCGCCTGGCAAAAAGCCGGGACAAAAAAGGCCTCATGCGCCTCGCCACGAAAGGGCAGGAGGTCCAAACGCCAGCTGATGTATTCAAAGACCCGCTCGTCATCGAGTTCGTCGGCCTGCCGGAAAGTCATCGACTCGTCGAATCAAAGCTTGAAGAAGCCCTCATCTCCAACCTCCAGCAGTTCCTCCTCGAGCTGGGCAAAGGCTTCGCCTTCCTCGCCCGGCAGGAGCGCCTCACCCTGGAGGGCGACCACTTCTACGTCGATCTCGTCTTCTACCACACCATCCTGAAGTGCTACATCCTCGTGGACCTCAAGACGCGGAAGCTCACGCATCAGGACATCGGCCAGATGCAGCTCTATGTGAACTACTACGACCAGGAGCGCCGCACCGACGGAGACGGCCCCACCCTCGGCCTCATCCTCTGCACCGATCAAAACGAGACCGCCGTCCGCTACACCCTCGGCCCCGGCCAGCAGAAAATTTTCTCCAGCCGCTACCAGTTCCACCTCCCCTCCGAGGCCGACCTCGCCGCCGAAATCCGCCGCGAACTCGATGCTCTCCTTCCCGCCACGCCGAAGCCCCGCTCTGCTGGAAACAAGTCCAAACCCCGCGCCAAACGCTGACTTCCCCGCCATTCCTCATTCGGATTTCATCATTCGTCATTTCTCCCCCCCATGCCCGCCCTCAACACCACCCGCGCCCGCCAGCGCCTCCAGGCCTTCGAGTTCCGCGCCCTCTTCATCGAGGAGCTCGGCTGGGAGCCGCCTGCCGCGCGCAAAGCCGCCTCCTTCACCCCGCCGAAGTCCTCCACCGCCTTCGCCATCACCGAGATCGCCCAGCTCGCCGGCTTCCGCGTGTATGAGGCCGCCGCGCAGGACGGGCAGCTCCCGGATGCCGCCGCCCAGCTCGCCGTTTCACGGCACGTCTCCGCCGCCAGCCACGAGCACATCCTCATCTTCACCGATCCCGCCCGCACCCGCTCCCTCTGGTTCTGGGTGCGCCGCGAGCAGGGCGGGAAAAAGCGCATCCCCCGCCGCCACCACTACCTGCGCGGCCAGCCCGGCGATCTCTTCCTCTCCAAGCTCGCCGCCCTCTTCGTGGACATCTCCGAGCTGGACGACGACGGCCAGTTCTCCCTCACCGAGGCCGCCACCCGCGTCCAGCGCGCCCTCGATGTCGAGACCGTCACCAAGCAGTTCTTCCGCGACTTCCAGACCGAGCACCTGAAGCTCCTCGACCTCATCCGCGGCATCCCCGATCCCCGCGAGCGCCGCTGGTATGCCTCCGTCCTCATGAACCGCCTCATGTTCGTCTGGTTCCTCCAGGCGAAAGGCTTTCTCGCCGGCGAAAACCGCGACTACCTCCCCGGCCTCCTCACCACCGGCCAGCAGGCGGGAAAAAACCGCTTCTTCTCCCACACCCTGCGCGATCTCTTCTTCGAGGGCTTCGCCAAACCCAGCGCCAAGCGCCAGCCCGTCGGCACCGTGCCGCTCGGTGACATCCCTTATCTCAATGGCGGCCTCTTCCTCCCGCACGGCATCGAGCAGCGCATCGAGGGCGACTCCCTCCTCACCGCCGCGTATGCAAAGATCAAAATCCCCGACGAAGCCTTCACCGAAATTTTTGCCCTCTTCCGCCGCTACTCCTGGAGCCTCAATGACACCCCCGGCGGCGACGACCGCGAGATCAATCCCGACGTCCTCGGCTACATCTTTGAGAAATACATCAACCAAAAGGAATTCGGCGCCTACTACACCCGGCCTGAGATCACCGAATACCTCTGCGAGCAGACCATCCACCAGCTCCTGCTCGACCGCGCCAATGCCGGGCACGACACCGCCGCCGCGCTGCACGCGAAAAACCCCAAATCCTTCCCCGCGCCCCGCCGCCACACCGGCATCGACGACCTCCTCTTCCATGCCGACGGCCCCCTCTGCGCCCGCCTCCTGCACGATGTCCTGCCGCGCCTCTCCCTGCTCGATCCCGCGTGCGGCTCCGGCGCCTTCCTCGTCGCCGCGCAGAAGACCCTGCTGAATCTCTACACCGCCCTCCTCGGCCGCTGCGAGGCCCTGAATCACAAGCCCGTGCTCGACTGGATCGAGCGCGAAAAGAAGGCCCACCGCGCCCCCGCCGCCTACTGGCTGAAAAAGAAGATCGTCACCGAAAACCTCTACGGCGTCGATCTCATGGAGGAGGCCACCGAGATCGCCAAGCTCCGCCTCTTCCTCTCCCTCGTCGCCTCCGCCGAAAAGCGCGACCAGCTCGAGCCCCTCCCCAACATCGAATTCAACATCCTCGCCGGAAACTCCCTCATCGGCCTCCTGCATGTGGACGCAGCCGCCTTCGAAGGCCGCACTCCGCATTCCGCGCTCCGCATTCCGCATTCATCGGGCCAGCAGCGCCTCACCCTCACCCACACGCCCGCCGCCGATGAGCTGGGCATGACCATCGAGTCCACCGTCGCCCCGAAGCACTCTGAAACCGTCGGCGCCCACCTCGCCACCGTCCGCGCCGCGAAATACGCCGAGCTCCTCGCCGAGAAAAACCGCCTCATCGCCCTCTACAAAAAAGCCCCCGAACTCAACGGCACCGCCGCCGCCAAGGACAGCGACTCCCTCGTCGGGCTCCGCCGCAGCATCGAGCAGCAAAAAGCCGCCGCCCGCGAGGTGCTGGACCGGCTCCTCCTCCACGAGTTCCAGCGCCTCGGCATCCAGTTCCACCAGGCCACCTGGGACAGCGCGAAGAAAAAGGACGGCAGGCCCGAAAAGCGCGCGCTGCAGCTCGACGACATCCGCGCCCTCCAGCCCTTCCACTGGGCCTACGAGTTCGACGACATCCTCATCACCCGCGGCGGCTTCGACGCCATCATCACCAATCCCCCGTGGGAGATTTTCAAACCGAACAGCAAGGAGTTCTTCCAACAGCACAGCGAGTTGGTGACGAAAAACTCCATGCGCATCGAAGATTTCGAGGATGAAAAGGCCGACCTGCTCAAGGACCGGGAAGTTCGTGAAGCATGGCTGGATTATCAGTCAGGCTTTCCCCATGTCAGCGAATGGTTTCGAGGTGCCGAGCAGTTTGAAAACCAAATCAGCATCGTGAATGGCAGAAAAGCCGGCTCCGACATCAATCTCTACAAGCTCTTCACTGAGCAGTGCGTGAACCTGCTCCACCCCGGCGGGCGCTGCGGCATTGTCATCCCCAGCGGCATCTACACTGACCTCGGCGCGAAACAGCTTCGGCTGATGCTATTCGACCGCACGCGCATCACCGGTTTGTTCGGCTTCGAGAACCGGAAGGCGATCTTTGAAGGAGTGCATCGGAGCTACAAATTCGTCGTCCTCTCTTTTGAAAAGGGAGGCACCACAACAGAGTTCCCGGTCGCCTTCATGCGCCACGATCCGCCAGAACTGGCGAGCTTTCCAGAAAACGCGCCCCTTCGCCTTTCCCGCAGCTTGATTGAAAAACTCACTCCAGACACGCTTTCGCTCATGGAGTTCAAGTCAGACGCTGACGTGGCCATTGCGGAGAAAATGCTCCGTTTCCCGCTCCTGGGCGATAACGTTCCCGATGCTTGGAGCATCGCGTTTAGCGCTGAGTTTCACATGACCAACGACTCGGACTTGTTCGAGAAAAATCCAGCCAAAGGCCGCCTGCCGCTCTACGAGGGAAAGATGGTCTGGCAGTTCGAGAGTCCCTACACTGAGCCACGTTATTGGGTGACAGAGCGAGAAGGACGTAAACGAGTGCTCGGGCGTGATGGGGATAAGAACCAGACACTCGATTACCAGTGTTTTCGTTTGGGGTTTCGAGACATCGCCCGTAACACAGATACACGGACACTGATTTGTTCGATTATTCCACCTGCCTTCCACGGCAACAAACTGCCAACTATTAAAGTGCGGGATGAAGAAGGTTCTACGCTTGTTGAAGATGAAACCCAACTCGCATTGTGCGCACTTTGGAACAGTTTCGTTCTCGATTGGCTGATTCGGCAGAAAGTCACCACCACGCTCAACTTTTTCTACATCTACCAGCTCCCCATCCCGCGCCTCACGGCCCAGGACGCCGCCTTCCGTCCGCTGGTGGAGCGTGCGGCGCGGCTGGTGGGGACGAGCGCGGCGTTCGACGACCTCTTGAAGGAAGTCTTCGGCCCCAAGGCCACGCACCGCAGCCACGGCGTGCCGGACGCAGCCACCCGCCAGCGCCTCCGCGCCGAGATGGACGCCCTCGTGGCCCGGCTCTACGGCCTCACCGAGCCCGAGTTCACCCACATCCTGGCCACCTTCCCCCTCGTGAATGAAAGCGTGAAGACCGAAACCCTGAACACCTTCCGCGAGTTGCTAAGGCTCGGAAAACTCACAGACTGAGGCCGCCATGAGCCGCGAACCGAAGCGTAGCGAAGATAGCCCGCCAAACTATCAAAATACCAGCGGGCAAATCACCCCGTTTGAAACCATCCGCCGCACCAATCCAGCAGGCAATGAATTCTGGTCCAGCCGCGACTTTGCCCGCGTGCTGGGCTATGTGAACTACCGCCATTTTCAGGCGGTGATCGAGAAGGCCCGCACCGCTTGTTTCAACAGCGGCCAGCGGGTGGAGGACCATTTCGTCGGGATCGACGAAATGGTCGAGATCGGCAGCGGAGCGCAGCGTGCCATCCCCACCGTGATGATGTCCCGCTACGCCTGCTACCTCGTCATTCAGAACGCCGATCCGGCCAAGGAGATCGTGGCCCAGGGCCAGACCTACTTCGCCATCCAGACGCGACGACAGGAGTTGAATGACGAAGAACTGAAAGAGCAGCGCCGCCTGACCATCCGGGGCGAGCTGCGCCAGCACAACAGCAAGCTGGCCGATGCCGCGAAGGGCGCGGGAGTCATCGAACCGCGTGACTACGCCATCTTTCAAAACCACGGCTACATGGGCCTCTACGGCGGCATGGGTGCCCAGGACATCCACCGCCGGAAGGGCCTCAAGAAGGGTGAGCAAATCCTCGACCACATGGGCAGCACCGAACTGGCCGCCAACCTCTTCCGTGCCACGCAGGCCGAGGACAAGCTCCGCCGCGAGAAGATCACTGGCAAAGACAAGGCCAACAAAGCTCACCGCGAAGTCGGAGCCAAAGTGCGCCAGACCATCAAGGAACTCGGCGGCACCATGCCGGAAGAATTGCCCGCCGTGGAAAGCATCAAGAAACTGGAGTCCAAAGCGCGGAAGGCGCTTAAAAAACCGAAGCCATGAATGAGCCACTGCCCAGCTCCCAGCTCCTGATCTACCGCAGCGAGGACGGCCGCATCAAGCTGGACGTGCGCTTTGAGGGCGAGACTGTGTGGCTCACGCAGCAGCTCATGGCGGAGCTGTTTGACACCAGCAAACAGAACGTCGGCCAGCATTTGAAAAGTATCTTCGAGGAAGGAGAACTGGTCGAGGGTGCAGTTGTAAAGCACTGCTTTACAACTGCGGCGGACGGCAAGAACTACCAGACGCGCTATTACAACCTGGATGCCATCCTGTCCGTGGGCTATCGCGTGAGAAGCCGCACGGCCACGCAGTTCCGCATCTGGGCCACGCAACGGCTGCGGGAGTTCATTGTGAAGGGTTTTCTGCTGGATGACGAGCGGCTGAAGAACCCGGACCTGCCTTTCGACTACTTCGAGGAGCTGCTGCGGCGCATCCAGGACATCCGCACCAGCGAGCGGCGCTTTTACCAGAAGATCACGGACATCTACGCCACCAGCCTCGACTACGACCCGACCGTCGAGGCGAGCATCACGTTCTTCAAAACGGTGCAAAACAAGATGCACTGGGCCATCACCGGCCAGACGGCGGCGGAGCTGATCGTGAGCCGGGCTGATGCTGGCAAACCGCACATGGGCCTGACGAACTGGCGCGGGGCCAAGGTGCGGAAGGAGGACACGCTCATCGCCAAGAACTACCTCGGAGAAGAGGAGCTGGCCGCGCTGAACAACCTGGTGGAGCAATACCTCGTCTTCGCCACCGGCCAGGCCATGCGCCGCATCCCGATGAAGATGGCGGACTGGATCAGCAAGCTGGACAGTTTCATGACCATCAATGACCGCGACATCCTCACCCACGCAGGCCGCATCTCCCATGAGCTGGCAGCAGCGCATGCGGAGAAGGAATACGAAGCCTTCCACCAGCGGCGTCTCACAGAGAAGGTGGCCGAACCTGACGACTTCGAAAAGGCCGTGAAGCAACTTCCGCCAGCGAAGGCCAAACCTGCCGCGAAGCGTGCCCGCAGGAGGCGGGACGCCTGACAGTTTCCAACACCATGAGCCATGCCTGTCATGAATGATCAGCCTTTCACCCATGTGGACGATGCAGTGCTGGCGGATGCCATCCGCAGTGCCCGTCAGCGTCTCGTTTTCATCGCTCCCGGCCTGCATCCGCCTGTGGCAGCGGCACTCGCAGAAGCCATGAAACGCCTGCCTGCGGAAGCGGTGCATGTGGTGCTGGATGTGGACGCGGAGGTCTGCCGCCTGGGCTATGGCGATGCGGAGTTCAAGGGCGTGGAGATCGTGCAGGCTGCCGCGCACTCCTGCGGCCTCACGATCAACCACCATCCGGGCATCCGCATCGGCCTCCTCATCGCGGACGAGGCCACGCTGGTGTATAGCCCCGTCCCGCGCCTGATCGAAGCTGGCTCCCACCAGCCAGACAAGCCCAACGGCATTCTTTTGGGCCATCAGGTGCCGCCTGCGCTGGCGGATGCCTGCGGGGTGGGACCGGAGGGCGCAGCCTCGCTCGCCATCGGCCATGATCCCATCCACCCGCGCGAGATTGCGGCGGTGAAACAAGATTTGGCGGAGAGCCCGCCCAAGGAGTTCAGCCTGGCCCGCATCGAGCGGGTTTTTAACTCCATGCTGCATTATGTGGAGTGGGAAATCCGCGACTACCAGCTCACCAGCCGTTCGGTGGTGCTGCGTCCGGAGCTTTTTGGCGTGCGTCATGCCGACGTGGTGCGCCGTTTGTCCAACCGCTACCATCTCTTTGCGAAGACTGATTCCCTCAATGTTGAAATCCCTGTCATGGATGATGAAGGCAAGCCTTCAACCGATGGGAAAAAGCAGAGCTTTGGCCCTCGCTCGATTGATGAGGAGCGCCGCCGCATCAAAAAGCGCTTTATCATCGAGGCCGGGGACTTCGGACTGCTCATCCTGCGCAAGGACGTTGCGGAATTTGAGAAGCAGCTCAAAAAGCTGGAAGAGCAGATCAAGGCGTATCAGGAGGCCGTGAAGGACGTTCTCAAAAAGCGCTGCGATGAAATTGTGGCGGAACTGCTCGCCGCGCTGAAAGACACGCTCAAAGCCAGTCCGCCGGAGCACTGGCGCTCCCGGTTTCTGAACAAGGAGCCCACAGATGAAGACGTCAAACGTCTGTTTGAGGACGACATCCGCAGTGAGGTCGAACGAGTAAACGCGGACTTCAAACCACGCATGTTTCACGCCTACAAAGATGTGACCTACCAGACTTTCCGCGACAAAGCCTTCCGCGCACTGCTGGAGAAGCGCTTCGGCAAAGACGCCATGAACCGCGTCTTCTCAGAACACGACGCCGCACCGGAAGCCGCCCGATGAACTGCGAAAGCACCCGCCACGCCGTCCGCCGCAACCACTTCATCGCCACCGTCGCCAAAGAACTCTGGTTCGCCCACATCAAACCCGGCGGACGGATGGAGGCCCTCCAGCGCGATTCCAGGAAACAGCTACAATGACGAGGCAGTTGAAAGACCTCCCCAATCCCTCGTTCTGGCGAACGAGCCTACGACGCGCAGTAGGCGCATTCGCCAGAATGCGGAGTTTTTTGCACTCAGCCCTGACACCTCGATTTGACATGATCGGCCTCACCGAGCCCGAGTTCACCCACATCCTGGCCACCTTCCCCCTCGTCTCCGAAAGCGTGAAGACCGAAACCCTGAACACCTTCCGCAGGCTTGAGAAGGTCGTTTGACGCACTAAACTCACCCATGACCAACGCCGAGAAACGCCGCGCCGCCGAACGCGCCAAGACCTGGAAACTGGAAAAAGTGGGCAGCTTTGCCGAAGCAGAGGCCCAGACCCGCGCCTACTGGCACGCCGCCACGCCCGCAGAGCGCCTGAACGCCTTGGAAACGCTCCGTGAACAACTTTATGCCCAGGATAAGACTCAACGAGCATTTCAACGCGTTCTTGAAATTGTGCCTCAGCCATGAGGTGAGATTCATGATCATCGGCGGCTACGCCGTGGTGCATCATTCCCGCCCGCGTTACACGGGTGATATGGACCTGTGGGTGGATAGCGCCCCGGAAAATGCCGGACGCGTGGTCAAAGTGCTGCGTGACTTCGGCTTTCGTGGCGATGACGTGACCACAGAGATGATCACGAACCAACGCGAGATCATCCGCATGGGATTCGAGCCCATGCGCCTGGAGATATTCACTCGGATTCCCGGCGTGATCTTCTCCGAGTGCTACGAGCGCCGCGTCTTCGTCAAGATCGGGAGGATGCAGGTGCCTTTCATCGGGCTTGAGGATTTGAAGGTGAATAAACGTGCCAGTGGCAGGCTGAAAGACCTGCAAGACCTCGAAGAGCTGCCATGAACCCCGCCTCCTTCCCCCCTCGTCTCCGAAAGCGTGAAGACCGAAACCTTGAACACCTTCCGCGATTTGTCCCGCTTCGGAAAACTGCCTGATCCCCGCTGAACTTCCAAAACCACCGCCATGCCCTGGCCCCAGCCCAATTCCCAACTCCTGATCCGCCGTGACAAGGACGGGAGCATCAAGCTGGACGAGTCTTGAAGCCAAAAATCCGCCGCGCTGGTCCGTCGTGAATACCAGCCGTTGCCGTGCAAATTTCAGCCGTTCCACCGTTCTTGTGCCATGCCTTCACGTCTCGTCTTCTGCCTTGCCCTCATGGTCACGAGCGGCTTTTCGGCTGCTGCCGGCCAGCCGGTGCTGAAAGCCGCCGCGCTGGAGTTCGCCATCACGCCGGGCACGGGCGGGCAGACTGCGAGCAAGGTGGGCGCGCTGGTGCGGAAGGTGGAAGGCCCGCTGAAAACGACCGTCACGCTGTTGGCGGCGGGAAAGACGCGCGTGTGCATCATCGCCTCGCACATGAACTCGCCGAAGGGCGCGAACATCAGCCCGCTGATCCGGCGCACGGCGGCGGAGGCGCTGGGAGCGCCCTTGGAAAACGTGCTGCTCATGGTCTCGCACAATCACACGGACTTCAATCTGGTGAGCAACCACATTGAGGCCTACTCCGCGCTCTCGATGAAGCCGGAGGACATCCCAGCGCCGAAACTGCTGCCAGCGGGCGAGGATTTCCTGAAGCAACTCGCCGCCACGGCGAAGCAACTGCCCGCGCTGCTCCAGCCCGCGACGGTTTCCTGGGCGGAAGGCAACGAAGGCCGCATCAGCTACAATCGCAAAGGCCGCCGCGCCGACGGCACGTCCTATCTCATTCGCGAGGAAGATCGCGACCTGCTGGGCGTCGATTTCAACGGCGACATGGACCGCCAGGCGCCCATCGTGGTGCTGAAGAATGCAAGAGGCGGGGTCGTCACGGCCATCACGCACTTCACCGCGCATCCCTGCACCTGCTTTCATCCCGAGAGGCCGATCATCTTCGGCGACTGGCCGCAAGTGGCCTGCGATCACATGGCGGAACACTTTTCACCCTCGAAACCCATCGCGGTGAGCTTTCTGCAGGGCTGCGCGGGTGATGTGAACTCCAAAGGCATGTTCCGCGGTGATGCGGATCTCTCGAAAAAATACGGACGCATGCTCACCGACAGCTACATCGCTGCTTTGAAGGACTTGAAGCGGTCGAAGCGCGACGGACTCGATTTCGCCACGGAGAAGGTGCGCATCCCGCTCGCGCCGTTGCCTGCCGAAGACGTCTTGAAGGCCGAAATCGCCGAAATGGAGGATTTCATCCGCCGCGCAACCGCTGGAGATGAAAACACACTGCGCTGCATCGGACATAATTTTCCGCGTGAACTCACTCCGGCTTATCGCGGCAAGCTGATCGAGATGATCCTGCCCTGGAGCCAGTGGGCGCTCGATCTTCGGCAGAAGGGCAAAGCAGACAGCGTGGACAAATTCCTCGAAGTGGACATCCAGGTGCTGCGCATCGGCGATGTGGGCATCGTCGGCATGCCTTTCGAGCCGTTTCAGGGCATCGGACGCCAAATCCGCGCCGGATCGCCGCTGCCGATTTCCATTCCCTGCGGTTACACGAATCTCTCGTATGGCTATCTCACCGACGGCGCGAACACCAACCCCGCCGATGGCGAATACATGAGCGCACACTACCGCTACAGCAAGTTTCGCGCGCCGTATGCGAAGCCTGCGGGCGATGTGATCGCGATCAAGGCTCTCGAAACCCTACGCCGCTTTGCCCAATGAACGAGTCCTATGCTGAAATCGGCGCGAATGCGCAAATCGACCCTGATGTGATCCTCGGCTACCGCTATCCCGGTGATTCGCAGCCCGCGCGCATCGGCGACCACGCCATCATCCGCAGCGGCAGCATCATCTACGCGAACACGACCGTCGGGAATCGCTTTCAATGCGGACACCAGGTGCTCATTCGCGGCGAGATCAGCATCGGCGACCGCTGCGTGGTGCATCACAAATGCACGCTCGAAGGCCGGCTCAAGATCGGCAACGGCGTGAAGATCATGGCGCACGTCTATGTGCCCAGCCGCACTACCATCGGCGACTTCGTATTCATCGGCCCTGGCACGACATTTCTGAACGCGAAGTATCCGATGCGCGAGGGCACTGTGCAGGGCGCGACGATTGAAGATCACGTCTGCATCGGCGGCGGCGTCACGATTTGTCCCGGCGTGCGCATCGGGCGAGGCAGCTTCATCGCCGCCGGAGCTGTCGTGAATAAAGACGTGCCGCCGGGCACGCTCGCAATGGGCGTCCCCGCGCGTCACCAGCCGCTGCCGCCGGATATTCCGCCTGAAAACCGGCTGGAGCTGCTCCTGCCGCAGACGGATCTGTTCGGGGCGCAGCAGGATGAGACGTGGCGGGATGATTTTCCTCTCCCCTCGTGAGTGCCGCCAGCTTGTTCAATGACGGCTGATCATCGAGATGATCACCTCATGCGTTTTGCGGTCGATGGAGTAAAGCACGCCCGGCTGGCCGCGATCCCACGCGAAGGCCTGGCCGTGCGCGGTGATCGGAATCGCCGTCCGCCACGTCCACGCATCACCAGCCACCGGCAGATCGAGCACATACAGCTCCTGCGCATCGTGCCCGGTGATGAAGAGATGATGCTCCGGGCCGAAACTGCCGCCGGAGCTGCTATGCTTGCCGAACTTTGCGATCATCTCCGGCGGGAAACGAATCTCCGTCACAGGCTTCCAGTTCAGATCAAAGCGCAGCACGCATGTGCGCGCCGGATCGCCGGTTTCCGCGTATTGGGCGAAGCAGGCATACCACCAGCCCTCACGACGATCCACCCAGGTGAGCGAACCGCCCACGCGGGTGAGGTCGATGCTTTCGAGATGCCGCAGGGTCTCCGGATCAAACACCTCCACGGAACTTTTCATCGGCATCTCCGGGTAGTTGGAGTGCGCACACCATAATTTGCCGTCAATCACGATCCCGGCGTTCAGATGCTTGATGCCGCCGCCTTTGACATCCTTCCAGCCGCCGGCGCGTTCGCCGGTGTCCTTGCGGTATTTGCCGATCGCCGCGTTCGTGATCGCATAAAAGTGCGCCGCATCCACGGCGACGCCTTGATGCGCCTCGTCCGCCTTGAAGCGTTTCACCTCCTCGTGCTTCCATCCGCCGGACGTCCCGCCGCCAGGGGCAGGATCGAGGGCGCTGAGCGGGGAAAATGAGATGCTGAACACAGCGAGGACACGCAAGAGGGATGCCATGCCAGGATGACGGCGGTTCAGGGCCGCATCTTCCTGATTTCACCGGCAAACCGGAGGTGCCCGGCGCGGAAGGCCGCCGCCCGGCCCGGTGCCGGATCACTCGAAACAAAACCGCGTCGCATGAAAAAACACCGGCGCGGCGAAACTCAGCGAATCCAGCCGGTCCATGAAACCGCCGTGGCCGGCGATGGCGCCGCCCCAGTCCTTCACGCCGCGGTCACGCTTGATCGCGGACATCACCAGCCCGCCCGCGAAACCCATGAACACGACGAGCGCGGCCATGCCCGCGGCCTGGAGCGGTGAGAAAGGCGTGGCCCACCACAGCGCGGAACCGAGCCCCACCGTGGTCAGTCCGCCGCCGATGAAACCCTCCCAGGTTTTGCCGGGGCTCACCCTCGGCGCGATCTTGCGCCTGCCACAAGTCTTTCCCCACACATACTGCATCACGTCGCTCATCTCGACGACGGTGACGAACCAGAACAGCAGCTTGGCATTCTGGCCTGCGAAGCCGGGGATGTGGAGCAGCAGCAGGATCGCGGGCGCGTAGCTGATGCAATAGACGCACACCATCAGCCCCCACTGGATCTTCGCGGTGCGCTCCAGGAAGCGCTCGCAGTCGCCCGCCATCGCCGTGCGCACCGGCACGAACAGGAAGGCGTAAACGGGAATCAGAATGACAAACACCCCGTACCACCGCGTCGCCAGGAAATAGTAATGCAGCGGGGTGATGATGAAGAACACCCAGAACAGCGTGCGGTGGTCGCCCGGCTTCGTTGGCGTGAGAGTGATGAACTCACGCAGAGCCATGAACGAACTGATGCCGAACATCACCGCCGTGCCCACCGGCCCGATCAGGAGCGCCGTGGCGAAGACCGCCACCATCAGCCACCAGGCCCGCGTGCGGGCGTTCAGGTTCGCCATCGTGGCTTTCGCGGCGTCAGAAACCGCCCTTTTCTCCAGAACGAATCCGATGACCGAGGCGATGACGAGCAGGCCCAGCGTGCCGCCGAGAAGGCGGAGAAGCGCTGGGTCGCCGGACGTGGGAGAAAACCATGTCATGCCGCAGCCATAGCACAGGAGGATGCCTGAGCCAATGGCGAAGAGGCATGGCATCTGGCGCCGCCCGAGGCATTACCCCGGCCTACGCTCATGCTTTTGGGCATGAGCGCGGACATCCGCGCTCCTGTCAGTTACCCGTTCGCACGCAGGATCTGCGCGAGCACATACGGCAGGATGCCGCCGGCGCGGTAGTAGTCGATTTCGACGGGGGTGTCGATGCGGACGACGAGCGGGATGTCGAAGGACGTGCCGTCGGACTTGTGGACGCGGAGGGTGGCTTCGCTCATGGGCTTGAAGTCGTTGCTGAGACCCAGGATGTCGAAGGTGGCATCACTGAGGTCCTTCACCTTGTCGTAGTCGGCCTTGTTCTTGAAGTTGCAGGGCAGGACGCCCATGCCGACGAGGTTGCTGCGGTGGATGCGCTCGAAAGACTTCGTGATGACGGCCTTCACGCCGAGCAGACGAGTGCCTTTGGCGGCCCAGTCGCGGCTGCTGCCCATGCCGTAGTCTTCAGCGCCGATGACGATGGTGGGCGTGCCGGCGGCCTTGTAGGCCTCGGCGGCGTCGTAGATGCTCATTTCGGTGCCAGCGGGCTGGAGCAAGGTGTCGCCGCCTTCTTTGCCGCCGAGCATGAGGTTCTTGATGCGCACGTTGGCGAAGGTGCCGCGGGTCATGACGAGGTCGTTGCCGCGACGGCTGCCGTAGCTGTTGAAATCGGCCTGCGTGACGCCGTTGTCGGTGAGGAATCGGCCTGCGGGGCTGGCTTTCTTGATGGCTCCGGCGGGGCTGATGTGGTCGGTGGTGACGCTGTCGCCGAAGATGCCGAGCGGACGTGCGCCTTTGATTTCGACGATGTCTCCGGGTGTCATGCTGAAGTCGGTGAAGAACGGCGGATGCTGGATGTAGGTCGATTTGCCGTCCCACTCGAAGACCTCGCCGATGCTGCCCTGGATCTCGTTCCACTTCGGATTTTGCGAAGCGAAGTCGGTGTAGAGCTTGCGGAAGACTTCCGGCGAAAGCGCGGACTGCATGGCATCGCGCACTTCTTTAAGCGTGGGCCAGATGTCCTTCAAATAGACGCCGCTGCCCGCGACGAGCTCGTCTTTGCTCAAATCGATATCGACCGTGCCAGCGATGGCGTAGGCGACGACGAGCGGCGGACTCATGAGGAAGTTCGCCTTGATGCTCTGATGTACGCGGGCCTCGAAGTTGCGATTGCCGCTCAAAACACTCGCGGCGACGACATCCTCGGATTTCACGACATCTTCAATGCCGGCGTCGAGCGGGCCGGAGTTGCCGATGCAGGTGGTGCATCCGTAGCCGACGGTCTGGAAGCCGAGCTTGTCGAGTTCGACCTGGAGGCCGGTCTTGGTGAGGTAATCGGTCACGACGCGTGATCCTGGGCCGAGGCTGGTCTTCACGGAAGGCTTCACGGTGAGGCCCTTCGCGTTCGCTTTCTTCGCGAGCAGACCGGCGGCGAGCATGACGCTCGGGTTGGAGGTGTTCGTGCAGCTCGTGATGGCGGCGATGAGCACGGAGCCGTCGGTGATGGTGTCTTTCGTGTCGGCTTTGCTGTTCACGACGACTTCGGCGGGCTTGAAGGACTCCGCCTTGCCGAAACCACCGGCCTTCACATCCGCGCCGAGGAGGTCGCGGAATTTCGTCTTCAAAGCGGGCACCTCGATGCGATCCTGCGGACGCTTCGGACCGGACACGCAGGGCACGACGCCGCTGAGGTCGATCTCCATCTCGGTGGTGAATTCGATGCTGCCTTTCTCCGTGGGGATGCCCCACATGCC
>JAEUHJ010000107.1 GCA_016795375.1 Verrucomicrobiaceae bacterium | reverse complement strand
TCGGTGAATCCGCCGTTGCTCCGCCATCTGGCCGCCGAGATGGTGCGCCTGAAATTCGACATGAGGCAGTTCATGCGCCTGCTTTACAACACGCAGACCTACCAGCGTGAGGCCACCAGTCATGAGCTGGACGGCGGCCATTATCTCTTCCCCGGCCCTGTTCTCCGCCGCATGAGCGCCGAGCAGGCGTGGGACTCCTGCGCCACGCTCGTCGCCGGCGACGACGTGGACAAGTACAAGGCCCGTCGCGGCGAAACCTACGCCAAGGTCATGAACATTGACTTTGGCAAGGATTCCTCGCCCGAGACGGTCAAATCGCAGATCGAAACCGCGTTGGTGAACATGCGGCAGTTCGGCGGCCCGAATGGAGGCGGCACCCCGAAGAATGTGGCGCGGAAAAAACGCATGCGCAGGCCGGCCGCGGCCGACGGGGAGGATGCCGCCGTGAATCCTCCCGTGCGCGACGGCCTTGTGCTTGCCCGCGCCTCCGAGCTGCCCCAGCCGGAACGCGACCAGCATTTCCTCCGCATGTTCGGCCAGAGCGACCGCCAGATCGCCGATAGCGAAAGTGACGAGGGCAGCATCCCGCAGGTGCTCATGCTCATGAACGGCGAGGCGCAGCACGTCATCGGCCGCGATGACTCGCTTGCCGTCCGGACAGCCTCCGCCCAGTCCACGCCCGGGCAGCAGATCGAAAGTCTCTACCTCAGTTTCTTCAGCCGCAAGCCCACGGCCGGGGAGCTCGCCGAAGCCCTCGGCTCCGGTCTCACACTGCGGGATTTGAGCTGGGTGCTCTTCAACACGCGCGAATTTATCTTCGTGGAATGATCCAAACTCCATCCCCGCAACGTCATGAACCTGCAAAACCAGCTCAATTCAATCTCACGCCGCGCATTCTGTGAACGCTGGGCCAAAGCCGCTCTCGGAGTCACCGTCCTGCATGGTGCCGCGCGGCATGCGTCCGCCGCGGAAGCTGCCGCCGTGGCGGGCCCCGGATTCGGCAAGGCGAAGAATGTCATCTTTTTGCAGATGATCGGCGGCATGTCGCATATCGACACCCTGGATCCCAAGGAAGGGCCGACGCAGGGGCCGAAGGCACCGGTCAAGACGAACGCGGACTTCCAGCTCGGCGGCACGATGGAAAACCTTGCGAAGCAGGCGGATAAAATCGCAATCATCCGCAGCATGACCTCGAAAACCGGCGTGCATGCAAGCGGCCAGTACCTCATCCGCAGCGGCTACGAGCAGCGCGGCACCATCCAGCATCCGAACATCGGGGCGTGGGCCCAGCATTTCAAGGGACCCAGTCACAAGACGCTGCCCTCCAACGTCTGCATCAACCGCCAGCCCAATGCGGGCAATGGCTTCTTCCCGGCCAGCTTCTCCCCGCTGCCGATTCTCGATCCGGAGGCCGGTCTGCAGTACTCGCAGGGCGATGTCAGCGCCGAGGTGCTGCACAAGCGCCTCGCCATGCTCGACAAGCTCGACGCTGGCTTCCGCGACCGTTTCCAGACCGCCGGTGTGAAAAGCTACACGCAGTTCTATGAGAAGACCGTGTCCATCATGTCCAGCGCTGATCTGGAGGTCTTCCGCCTAGGTGACGAGCCTGATGCGTTGCGTGAGAAGTATGGCCGGAACAGTTTCGGCCAGGGCTGCCTGCTGGCGCGCCGCCTCGTGGAGAAAGGCATCCGTTACATCGAGGTCGCCAGCGGCGGATGGGACATGCACAACAACATCGAGGAGGGGCTGGAGGAAAAAGGCGCCGAGCTCGATGTCGCGCTTTCAGCCTTGCTCGAAGACCTTCAGGAGCGTGGCCTGCTCGCCACCACGCTCGTTGTTCTTTGCTCTGAATTCGGGCGCGGACCGCACATCAACAGCAATGCCGGACGCGACCACCATCCGAAGGTGTTTTCCGTCCTCCTCGCCGGCGGCGGTGTCAAAGGCGGCTTCATCCACGGCTCCAGCGACAAGGAGGGCATGTCCGTCGCCGACAAGCAGACCAGCCCGCAGGACTTCCTCTCTACCGTCGGCTGGAGCCTCGGCCTCCCGGTCGATGAGGTTGTCATGTCCCCCAGCAATCGTCCCTTCACCGTTGGCGACAAAGGCAGGCCGGTGATGGATGTGTTCGCGTAAACTGGTTCGGTCGCGTGGTGCGCAATGTGGCATGGGTCCGGCGGACCCGGCATCACACTTGCGAGAAGCGCCTGGTTGAATGCGATTTGAAATCATGCGCCATCTCATCGCCCTCCTGCTGCTCACCGTGCTTGCCGGTGCGCAGCAGCTTGATCTCGAAAAGATGTTCGAGGAGCGGAATCTCGGGCCGGTGGGTGAGCTGCTGGCGCATGGGGATTACGAGCTTGTGGCGCGGATTGGCGAGGCGGCGGCGGAGAAGGGGCTGAAGGCGCCGGAATGGCGGATCATGCGCCTCAAAGCATTGGCCGAAATGGGACGGATCGGGACGGCGCTCGATGAAACCAAGACGGCGCTCGTGCTTTTCCCAGGGCACTTTGAACTGCTGATGTTGCGGCATGATTTTGCGAGGATTTTGGGCCGGGCGGACATCACCTCCCAGGCGCTGAAGGGGCTGAATGAGGCGGCGAAGGCGAAGCCGGCGAAGGATCGCACGGCGCTTGAGACGGTGATGCTGGGCAGGGCTGCGCTGGTGCTCGGCGCGGACGCGCAGAAGGTCATCGCGCAGTATTTCAAAGCGGCGCAGGGCAAGGACGCGAAGCTGGAGGCCGCGTATCTGGCGGAGGGGCATCTGGCGCTCGAGAAGGATGATGCGAAGCGCGCGGCGGATGTGTTCCGCGCCGGGTTGAAGGCGCACGGCGAGGCGGCGGATCTTCGTCTTGGACTGGCGGAGGCTTTCCGCTCCAGCGATCGTGAGAAGGCGGTCGAAAATCTCACGAAGGCGCTCGAACTGAACCCGCATCTGCACGCCGCGCATCTGCTGCGCGCGGAGCTGCTCATCGGCGGGGAGAGGTTTGTCGAGGCGGAGGCCGCGTTGCAGCAGGTGCTCGATCTCGACGAGGAGAATTCGCCGGCGTGGGCGTTACGCGCGGTAGTGGCGCATCTGTTTCATGCCGATGCGAAAAAATTCACGGCAGCGCGTGAGGCGGCGTTGAAGCGTTGGGACATGAATCCGGCGGTGGATCACATCATCGGGCGTTGTTTGTCGCGAGCGTATCGTTTTGCGGAGAGCGCCGGGCATCAGCGGAAGGCACTGGCGTTCGATCCGAAGTACCTGCCCGCGAAAGTGCAGCTATGCCATGACCTGCTGCGTCTCGGCGAGGAGGACGAGGCGTGGAAACTGGCCTCCGCCATCCGCACGGAGGACGGCTACAACACCCAGGCGCACAATCTCGGCCTGCTCGAGAAGGAGATGGGCGGCTACGTCACGAAGACCTTCGAGGACTTCATCTTGAAGATGCCGAAGAGTGACTGGCCGATCTACGGCACGCGTGCGCTGCAACTGCTGCGGGAGGCGAAGGCCGTGCTCGCGCCCAAATACGGTCTGGAGCTGAAAAGGCCGGTGCTGGTGGAGTTTTTCGGCGCGCAGCAGGATTTCGCGATCCGGACGTTTGGCGCGTTGGGAGGGCAGGGGATGCTGGGCGTGTGTTTCGGCACGGTGGTGACGATGAACAGCCCCGGCAGCCTGGCGCACGGCCGCAACAACTGGGAGAGCACGCTGTGGCATGAGTTCTGCCACGTCATCACATTGAGCGTGACGAAGAACCGCATGCCGCGCTGGTTGAGCGAGGGCATCAGCGTTTACGAAGAGCGCCAGCGTGATCCCGCATGGGGCATGCCGATGGACGCGACGTTTCGCGAGATGGTGCTCGACGAGGAGACGCTCACGCCGGTCTCGCAGCTCAGCGGCGCGTTCATGAACGCGAAAACCCAGGATCATCTGATGTTCGCCTACTACGAGTCGAGCCAGGTCGTCGAGTATCTGCTGGAGAGGCACGGCAGGGAGAAGTTCCAGGGCATCCTGCGCGATCTCGCGGCCGGGAAACGCATCAACGCGGCCATCGCCGACAACACGGACGATCTCGACGGCATCGAGAAGGGCTTCACGAAGTTCATCAAGGGCAAGGCGCTCGCTTTTGGAGCGAAAGCCGACTGGGAGGAGCCGAAACCGGAGGATTTGAATCCGTTCGATGAAGGATCGTTCGCAAGCTATTTGAAGGAACACCCGAACAACCTGCCCGCGACGCGCAAATACGCGCAGGAGATGGTGCGGCAGAAAAACTGGCCCGAAGTGCTCAAAATGGCTGATGCCTTGATCCGTCTGCTGCCGGAGGATTTCAGCGCGCAGGGCGGCCACAGCCTCAAGGTGCTGGCTTTGCGGGAATTGAAGCGCACGGATGATGAAACCGCCGTGCTACGCCACATCGCCGAGAATTCATCCAGCGCGCAGAGCACCTTCCTCCGCCTCATCGAGCTCGACGAGCCGAGGCAACGCTGGGACGAGATCAAAACCAACGCCCTGCGCTTCATGGCGCTGAATCCATTCCTCGCCACGCCGCAGAAGGCGCTCGCAAAGGCTGCCGAGGCACTCAAAGACATTCCGACCGCCATCGCGGCCCTGGAACGTGTCTTGATTCTCGATCCAGGCAGCGCCGCGCAGACGCATTTCAAGCTGGCGGCATTGTTGAAGGAAACAGATGCGACAAAAGCGAAACGTCATCTGCTCGATTCGCTCGCCCTGGCTCCACGCAATCGCGAGGGGCTGGTGATGTTGCGGGAGTGGAGATGAAGGAGCTGAGAAGCCGTGGATGAACAACAAATCTGCCGCGCGGCGCCGGCCTTTCATGAAAAGCGCACGCCTTCTCCCTTGCGAGAGAAGGCGTGAAGTGAACCGGGTTGATGAGGGGGGGCTGCCTTACGCGAGGCCGACGAGGGGGTGCAGGTTGGCCTTGCACCATTCGCCGTTCTGCCGGGTGACGCCGTCCGGGTCATCGACGGCGACGTGGGCCTCGTCCTCGCAGATGATCCAGCCGGAGTAGTTCCGCAGCGTGAGCCATTCGGTGATCTTGTGGAAGTCGAGCTTTCCGGTGCCCATCTGCGCCCAGGGTTCAGGGCCGTTGCCGGAGTAGTCCTTGTAATGGATGTGATTGACGAGGTGCTGCCACTTGTTGAGCGTCTCGATCACATCCATGCCGCCGCGGATGATGTGGCCGACGTCAGGCGTCCAGCCGGTGACTTTGGGGTCGAGGCTGCTGAGCACGACATCGTAGTCATATTGCGTGCGGACGAGGGAGGCGGGCGGGGAGTTCGGATGGTAGGAGCAGACGAGGCCGGCGTCGTGCGCGCGCTGGGAGACGGCGTTGATGTTGCGGGCGATGTTGAGGCGGCGCTTTTGCAGGTCTTTGGTGCGGCCGGAGGGCAGGGTGACGGTGCCGAGCATGGCACCGGGGAAGTGCTTGAGGTAGTTGATGGTGAAGTCGGCGGCTTCCTTCTCATTCGGTGCCTCGGTATCGCCATCCCACGCGCAGACGAGGGCGAGGCCGCAGAGCTTCATGTTGTGCTTTTGCAGCGTGTCCTTCATCAGGATGGGGTCGATCTGCGGGCCGAGCCAGTATTTGGAGCAACCGAGAGCGCTCTGGGAGATTTCGAGCACCATGGGCTCGATGCCGGTGAAGCCCGCCTCGGCGGCGACCTTGATCATGTGGTCGAGCTTGTTGTCATAACCTTTGCCGGTGCCCTGCATGAACCAGGTGTAAACTTCGGAGCCAAATTGGATTTTTCCCATGGTGTGTGTGGTTGGTGGTTGAGGAGTGAAATCATCCGCCCGCGCGGCGGCGAGAACGCACTTGAGACGAGCGACGGCGGGCTGTCCAGCGTGCTCTTCGCGATTCACCGCGACCTGTCTGTTTCAGGGGGATTCAGGCGGCGGTGGCAGGGCTTCAGGAATGTCCGGTGTGTCGGCGTGCCGCAGATCATGCCAGAGTTCCGTGCAGATGAAGATGCTCTCGTGGCGGTGCGTCTTGGCGAGAGTGAGCGGAATGCGGAAGGTGCCGTGGGAAAGCCCGGAATGACGCATGACAGCCACCTCGGCCTCCAGCACGATGCTGCGCTGTTTTCTGGCGTCGAGATGGATGTGAGGACCCAACAGCAGGCTGGCGCGGGTGCGGGAGGCTGTCTTTGTGGGTTTGAACTCGGCCCGGCCAGCGAATCCGCGCGACTCCATCGGTGCTGCAAAGCCACCGGAGCCGCTGAGACGCAGGCGCTTGATTTCAAACCAGCGCTGGTCGTTCTCATGGCCAAAGGCGTGGAGGCGCAGCATGTAGGGGCCGATTTCGGAGACGAGCGCGCCGCCGACGACCATGGCGCTGAGCGCGGCGCTGGATTCCTGGGCTTGCGGCATGAACTCCGCGCGAAAAGAGCTGCCGCCGACAGCGGGCGCCCGGCTGGTGGTCGCATACTCATGACGTGTGGTCAGGACATGCATGCAGGAGGGCTGAAACCAGAGGCAGAGCAGGGCGAGGATAAGGCGCATGAGGAAGTATTGTGTGATGGCTGCCATGCTGACGAGACGGAATTCAGGTGTCAGTGGAAGTTTATGAGGGCGATTCAATGAGTTGCATTGACAATATTTAATATAAGTTATATAAATTTAATATAATGCCCTTTGTGAAACTTCTTCCACTGCTCACCGCCTGCGCCCTGCCCTTTGGCACGGCCACGGCGGTTGATTGGAATGAACTTAACGATGGGGATCTGTCGGATGATGGTAACGCGCCCACTTTCATCACTTTCACAGAGGGAATAAACCTGATCGAAGGAACCATGGGCAGCCTGGGAGGAGTGGGGCCGCTGGATGCGGATGTCTGGACTTTCACCATTGCCGCAGGCTATTACCTCACAGGCATCACCCTGGCTTCCTATTCCGCGCCGACAGGGCCGCATGATTCCTTCATGGCCATCGACGATGCCACGACGGTCAACATGAGCGACCCGTCCCTGCACCTGAGCAATGGCTTGTGGAACGATAGCCCTGGCAGCACCCTGATGGAGATTCTGGACGCCGGGCCTGTGTATGGCGGCACCGGCTTTGACGGGTATCTGGGGCCGGGGGACTATACTTTTTGGGTGCAGGAAGGTTCCGAAGAAATCCAATACGGCATTAATTTCGAGGTGACTGCGGTGCCAGAACCCGGCAGCTCGCTTCTTCTCGCCTTGGCCGGACTGCTGCTGCTGCGACGGAAGCGTTGAGGATTGCTGCCGGTTTGCAAAACTCCGCCGCCACGGTTAATGCGCCGGGCACATGATTCGGAACCTGATCCTCGACTGGTCCGGCACGCTGGCGGACGACTTGCCCAGTGTGTTGCACGCCGTGAACGGACTGCTGGGTGCTGCCGGGAAGGCGGAGCTGACGCGGGAGGAGTTCAAGGCGCGTTTCCGGCTGCCTTACACGGAGTTTTTTGACGAAATGCTGCCCGGCACGCCGGTCGGGCGGCTGCAGCAGCTCTATCTGGAGCATTTTCCGCACACTCATGAAGGCGTGACGTTGCTGCCGCATGTGGCGGAGTTCATCGGCCGGGCCGCTGCCACCGGACGGCGGCTGGTGGTGCTCAGCAGCGCCCCGGCCGCGCATGTGGAGGCGCAGGCCGCCGCGTTAGGCGTGCGGGATGCGTTTGAAGTCATGCGCTGCGGAGTCATCGACAAAAGGAAGGAGATTCATGCGTTGCTGGCCGCGCTCGACATGCGGCCGGAGGAGACCGCCTTCATTGGTGACATGCGGCATGACATCGACGCGGGAAAGGCCGCAGGGCTGACCACGATGGCCGTCTGCACGGGATATGAGAGCGCGGAGGTGCTCCTCGAATCCGCGCCTGATTTTCTTTTGCGCGATCTCTCGCGGTTGCCGGTGCTTTGGGGGGATGGAGGCGGCGGCGGTTCCAGTTTTCCCGTCGCCACCGTGGGTGCGCTGATTCTCAACGGGGCAGGGGAGCTGCTGCTCATCCGCACGCACAAATGGAGCCATCGCTGGGGCATCCCCGGTGGCAAAATCAAGCGTGGAGAGACCTGCGAGGAGGCATTGCTGCGCGAGATCGCCGAGGAGACGGGACTCACTCTCAGGGGTGTCGAGTTTGTCATGGTGCAGGACTGCGTCGAGCCGCCGGAGTTTCAGCGCTCCGCGCATTTTTTGCTGCTCAATTACATCGCCCGTCGCGCGGATGAGGAGCAGCAGGTGGTTTTGAACGAGGAGGCGCAGGCGTTCCAGTGGCTGACGCCCGCCGGGGCGCTCAAAGCAGACCTGAACATCCCCACGCGCACTTTGATCGATGAGTGCATGCGGCGTGGTCTTGTGTCATAACTCCGCCATGATTCCTCCGGACGAAATCCACATCCAGGGCCTGCGCCTGACGACGAACATCGGTGTTCCCGATGAGGAACGCTCCGCCCTGCAGATTCTGGAGGCGGATGTCACCCTCCGCATCACGACGCGGTTCGAGGAGATGCGTGATGACATCACCTCCACGATCGACTACGCGGCCGTTGCCTGCCGCCTTCAGGAGCTGGCGGCGTCCCGCCCGCGCAAGCTCATCGAAACCCTCGCCGCGGAGATGGCGTGCTGCGTTCTGGAGGAGTTCAGCGCCTCCGGTGTGACCATCGAACTTCGCAAACGCATCCTTCCCGGCACCGATCATGTGTCGGTGAGCCTCTCGCGCGGACTTTGATCAGCGCGCAATTCAGATGCTTTCAGCGTTTTGAAGTGGAGCCAGCAGTCGGAATCGAACCGACGACCAGCGGTTTACAAAACCGCTGCTCTACCGCTGAGCTATGCTGGCATCGCGAAGGGCGGCGACAGTAAGCGACCGGCCTCTTTCGGCAAATGGATTTACGGTTCTTCGCGGGTTTTGATGGGTGCTGAAGATGGAGTAAGAGGCTGAATGCCCGCCGATCACAGCCTGCAACATCACTATCATCTACTCCTCGGACTCAACAAAGATTGGGAGGTTCAGGAGGTA
>JAEUHJ010000090.1 GCA_016795375.1 Verrucomicrobiaceae bacterium | reverse complement strand
CCGAGGGCGAGGCCGTCGCGCCGCGCATCAAACGGCCGCGGGATGCCGTCCGGCGCGAGCGCGCGCAGGCTGTCGAATCCGGTGAAGACGAGCCGCGCAAGCGCGTCGTAGCCGCCGGCCAGCACGCGTTTGCAGCGGCCTGAACGGATCATGTCGGCGGCCCAGCCGATGGCGTTGGCTCCTGACGCGCAGGCGTTGGAAACGATGATGATCGGGCCGCGCCAGCCGAACTCGTCAGCGATGAGGTTCATCTGCCGCGGCGGCTGGTAATGCTCCGCGCGAGAGAGCTGTGACGGAATGCGGCCGGGACGCCGCCGTGCCTGCTCGAAATACGACTCCCCGAGGGGCATCGCCCCTGCGGAGGTGCCGATGACCATCGCGTCGATGCCCTCCATGTTCGCGCGGCCTGCCTGTGCCAGCGCCTCGCGGATGGCGAGCAGCAGCATGCGCGTGCCACGATCCACAAGCGGCCGCTTGCTGCGCGGAACGTGGCGGAACAGGGTTTCCGACGGCAGATCGACGACACCGGCCGTCCTGGCGATGAGACCGGTCGTGTCGAACAAGCCGACCGGGCGGAACGCGCTGCGACCAGCGGCCAGCGTTTGCTCATTTTCCTGCCACCCGAACCCCAGCGGCGAGACGATGCCCGCTCCGGTGATGGTGATGCGCTGACAGGTGTGTGCTGGCACGAGAATGACAAGACAGGTGAGATTCGGCGCGGGCGGCGGTTGAACTGCCCACACATGTGTTCATTCTATGCGCCGGCGCGGCAGATGGATTACGCCTCGTCACAAGGACTGCAAATGTTTGGTGAACGTTGGGATCGCATCATCGCAGAGCGCGGCGCGCAGGCCGCGTTCTTTCATGCTGACGGCTCCGCCCTGAGTTTCAGGCAACTGGATGCCGGGGCGAGGGCGGTGCGGCCGGAGGGTGATCATGTGACGGCGCAAGGTGATGTCCCGGCGATCTTGCAGGCGCTGCTGGCGGGTTTTTTGCACGGTGTGCCGGTTCATCTGGTCGAAAAAGACCGCCAGCGTCGCGTGCCGGTCATTTCCCCGCCCGCAGGCACGGCGCTGATCAAACAAACCGTTGGCGGCTCCGGTGCGCGGCGCTGCCAGTTTTTCACCTTCGATCAAATCGCGGCGGATGTGGACAGGCTGCATCACGCGCTGGATCTCGGCGCGCATGGCGTCGCTGTGGCGGCGATCTCATGCGCGCATTCTTTCGGGCTGACGATGACGGTGCTGCAAACATTGCTCAACGGCGTGCCGTCATGTTTCGCACCGCATCCCTTCGCGCAGCCGCTGATGGAGGCGATGAGGCATCATGAGCGTGTGTTTCTGCCCGGCGTGCCCGCCTTGTGGAAGTCGTGGTTGATGGGGGATGTGCGGTTTGGGAACGTGAGCCTGGCCGTTTCTGCCGGATCGCCGCTCACGCCCGCGCTGGAGCGGATGGCGATGGAGAAGCACGGCCTCAAGATTCACAACCTCTATGGCACGAGCGAGTGCGGTGCGGTGTCATGGGACGATGCGAGTGTCCTGCGCGGGGATGAGCGTGATCTGGGTGTGCTTCTGCCCGGCGTGCGTGCTGATCGCGACACGGCAGGCCGCCTCGTCGTGAGCAGCAGCTCCGTGGGACTGGGTTATGACGAGGCGCTGCCGGGGGAAAGCTATGGCGGTGGTGTTTTCGTCACCTGTGATGAGGTCGCGGTGAGGGAGGGCCGCCTGTTCTTCGAACGCAGCCTCGGCGGCGGCATCAATGTGGCGGGCCGCAAGCTCAGCCCGGCGGAGATCGCGGAAAAAATCATGCGTGCCACGGGTCTCACGCGGGTGGCGGTCCGCGGCGCTGCCAGCCGCGACCCGGAGCGCTGCCAGGACATCATCGCGGAGCTGGATGTGCCACAAAAAGAGATCAACGCGGAGTTCAAAACGCGCGCCTGCGCCCTGCTGGCGCCGTGGGAGGCGCCGCGAAAGTGGATCGGGAGGAATGCATGACGAATGAACTGCCAGACGCGTCCTTGAAACACATCGCGCGGCTCAGCGTGCGGCTGTGGGATCGTTACTATGTGCCGGCGAAGCTGCGCTCCGACCCGGTTTACTCGGCGGTGGCGAAGGAGCTGGCGGACACGGAGCTGCCCGTGCTCGACATCGGCTGCGGCCTCGGATTGCTGGGGTTTTACCTGCGTGAGGCGGGTTTCAAGCCGGAGATCACCGGCTTCGACTACGACACGCGGAAGATCAGCAGCGCGCTTCGCATGGCGGAGCGTGGCGACTACGCGGGGCTGGTCTTCCTGACCGGCGATGCGCGCACGGGACTGCCGGAGCACGGCGGAAATGTGGTCATCCTCGACATCCTGCAGTTCTTCACGCGTGTGGAGCAGGGGGCGTTGCTGCAGGCGGCCGCGGCCAGGGTGGCGGCAGGTGGCAGGCTCGTCATCCGCAGCGGTCTGGAGGATGATTCAGCGCGCTTTCGCATCACCGTGGCCGGGGACTGGCTGGCGAAACTAACGCTGTGGATGAAAGCCGCGCCGGTGTGTTATCCCACGCGTGAATTGTTCGAGTCCGTGCTCGGTGCGGCGGGATTGAAGGTGCGTGTGGGGCCGTTGTGGGGCGGGACGCCGTTCAACAATCATTTAATCGTCGCTGAACGCCAGCTTTGAGGGGTCGGCGGAGGCGAGCCGGCCCGGCTCGAACAGCGCGGCGACCGCTTCGGCCACTTCGACGGCCACCGGCGTGGCCTCATGGATGAGGACGATGGAGCCGGGCTTGAGACGCTCGCGAATGCGGCGGGTGATCTTCTCCACGTCAGTGCGCACGCCGTCAAAACCGCGCGCGTCCCACATCAGGATGCGCAGGCCCAGCGCCCGCGTGATGGCGGGCAGGAAGATGTTATGATGACCGGCGGGCGGGCGGAAGAAACGCGGCGGACTCTCCGGACACAGGCGTGTCAGTGTCTCCTGGCAGGTGGCGATCTCCCGCCACAGATGCCTGGGGCGCAGAGCCCAGAACGTGGTCGCCGGATGGGTCTGGGTGTGATTGCCGATCTCATGCCCGCGGACGAGGATCTCGCGCACGAGATGTGGATGCGCGGCCGCACGGTCTCCGATGAGGAAAAAAACGGCCTTCAGCCCATGACGGTCCAGAAGATCGAGAATCACGGGCGTGTGTTCCGGGTGCGGGCCGTCGTCGATGGTGAGCAGCGCGTGGTTTGGGCCCGGCGGCAGGCGTTTGATCATGCGGCCAAACAGCGCGCAGCGCGGCATGAGGGTGCCGATGGTCATCACGGTGAATCCCGTGACGAAAAAAAGCGCGGCGGCAGCGGGCCGGTCCAGCCATGCCAGCCAGGCGGCGCCTCCCGGCGGCAGGAGTGCTGCGAAAAACCGCAGGCGGATGGAGCGCAGGCCGCGGGCGTGGATTTCAGCCTTCATGCCGGGTCACGGGTGACGAGCGGTTCAAACACAAACCATTGATCCCAGTGCCGGACGAGGAAATCGTGCATCACCGGCAGCCAGGCGGCGGCGACATCGGCGGCCTTCGGTTTGCGGCCGCGCTCGATGAAGGCGGAACCCAGTTCGATGCGGTAGGAAAGCAGGCCGGTGCGGGTGAGGAACACCGGATAACATGGCGCGCCGGTGACCTCCGCCAGCACGAGGGGACCGCGCGGGATGAGGTAGGTCACGCCATTGATCGTGTGGAGGGAAGGCGCGACATCGCCCACGACGCGGTCTCCCTGCACACACACGATCTCGCCGGCCAGCAGGCGGCGGCAGAGCTCCATGCCGAGGTGGCCGCCGGGTTCGTTGTAATGGATGTGCAGATGCGGCTCGCGCCGTTCCTCCTCGCGCAGTTCCTGCGCCCGCAGCTTTTGCAGGGAGGCCGAGGCTTCCGGCCGGCGCACGGTGTGGATGGCGCGGCCGGATTTGCGGGCGAAGAGGGCCGCGCCGAGGTCGTAATTGCCCGAATGCACGGTGAAGACGAGCACACCACCGTTTTCATTGCGCAAGGTTTCGAGGCCGGTGCCCCCCCCGATCTCCCATCTCACCTCCTGGTTGAAGTGGAGGTGCCACAAGCGGTCGAGATACGTCAGCGCGAACTGCAAAAACACACGGAAGACCGCGCGCGCGCCGCCGCCACGCGGCGGCAGCAGGGTGGCCAGGTTCTTCCGCACGGCCTCGCGCTGCGGCACCGCCAGCAGGCAAATCACCGCAGTCACCGGATACGCCAGGGCGATGACCAGGCGTTTTGGCAGGAGGCGCATGAAAAAAAGCATCACCCTCGTCCATGTCGCGTCATGCAGACCGAAGTGCGCGTCCACATGCCGTTCCTGCGGTTCGTTGGTTGCGGTTTCGGGGGATGGCATCTATTTGGGAAGATCGGGCGGGAGGAGGCGGAGGACGTTTCTTTTCGACCGGCGCCTCCAGTCCGACAACAAACTTTTTCAGCCCGCTTGCCCCGATGAATCCCCCGCCCGCAGATTATGACGTGGTCATCATGGGCGGGGCGCTGTCCGGCGCGGCGGCGGGGATGATGCTCAAGCGCGGGCATCCGGACCTGCGCGTCCTGATCGTGGAGCGCACGGCGGAGTTTGACCGCAAGGTGGGGGAGAGCACCTCCGAGGTCGCCGGCTGTTTCCTCACACGCGTGCTGCACCAGGGCGCGCATCTCAGCGCCCGACAGTATCAGAAGCACGGCCTGCGCATGTGGTTCTGCAAAACGCCGCAGGATTCCGTGGACGACCTCACCGAGATCGGCCCGAATTTCCAGTCGCGGCTGCCGACCTTTCAGCTCGACCGCGCGCTGTTCGACGAGCACCTGCTCAAGGAGGCTTGTGACTTCGGCTGCGGGTTGATGCGGCCCGCCACGGTCAAAACCATCACGCTTTCCGAGGACGACTCCCCGCACACGCTCGAAATCACGCCGAAGGAGGGCGGAACGCGTGCCGTGACCACACGCTGGCTCATCGACGCCTCCGGCAAGGCCGCCGTGCTGGCGAAGAAGCTCGGCGTGCATCACAGCGCGGAGGACGAGCATCCGACGTCCTCCATCTGGTGCCGTTTCCGCAATGTGAACGGCCTCGACAGCTTCAAGAGCCGCGAAATGTTCCCGAATTTGATGAAGGGAGTGCATGGCCTGCGCACCACCTCCACGAATCATCTCATGGGCCGCGGCTGGTGGTGCTGGATCATCCCGCTGTCCGACGGCAGCTACAGCGCGGGCGTGACATGGGACCGCCGTTATTTCACGCTGCCGGAAGGCCCGACGCTGCTCGCCCGCCTGCAGGCTCATCTCATGGCGCATCCGGTCGGCAGGTTGATGTTCGAGCACGCGGTGCCGGATGCCGGCGACACCTTCTACTACAAGAACCTCGCCTATCGGTCGGAACGCATCACTGGAAACCGCTGGGTCATGGTGGGAGACGCCTGCGGATTCATGGATCCGCTTTACAGCCACGGCATCGACTTCATCGCCCACACCGTCCATGCCGCCGTCGGCCTGGTGAAAAAAAACCTCGCCGGGGAATGCACGCGGGAGATCACCGACTACCTGAACATGGCCTACCCGCGGTGCTGGCGGATCTGGTTCGACGCGCTCTACAAGGACAAATATGCCTACATCGGTGACGCGGAGCTGATGAACGCCGCCTTCCTCCTGGATCTCGGCGCATACTTCATCGGCCCGGTGCGGCTTGTGTATTCCAACCCGGACTACGAATGGACACGGCTGCCCTATGACGGGCCGGCGGGCACGTTTTTCGGCCGTTTCATGGCCTTCTACAACCGTCGGCTTGTCCACCTCGCCAACGAGCGTGTCCGCAAAGGCATGCATGGCCGCCGCAACCACGGCCATCTCTGGACCCCGCGTCAGAGCTTCTCACCGGATAACAGCGCGCTGCGTCTGATGTGGGACGGCATCAAGGTCTGGCTCAAGGCCGAAATCACCACCAAGCTCGCGCCGGAGCTGTCGGCGCGGGCGTGAGCCTCACTCCGCGATGAAAAACATCGCCGCGAAAGTATTGGAGGTGAACTTCGCGTCCGGCTTCGGATCGACGAGCATGGTGGAGATGTCCCCGTCCAGGAACAGCGCGTCCTCGCAGCCGAGATGCAGGAAAAACCGGCTGAGCTGGTGAAACGTCACGCGTCCCAGCACTGAATCGTCACGGTCGCTCATCACAAAGATGATCTGCCCGTCTTCTTTGCGCACACCGACGGCATTGCGCAGGCGTTTGTTCGGCGAGTTCATCCGAAACGCGGGATGAATCACGCCTTGGCGCAGCAACAGCGGGCCGGATTGCGTCGCAACACGCGGTTTGAGGCCGCTTTTGGCGAATTCGGCGGCCTCCATCACGCCGGGGCCGGTCTTGTCATCGAGATAGAAGACACCGTTCGGTTTGAGGAAGAAATTCCCCTCTCCATCGCGCAAACTCAGCGGCACCAGTTCACGCCCGGCGCAGATCGTCAGCCCGCACGGCTTCGGGCCGCGCTCGTAAATGCCCGCGTTCGTCGCAAACACGATCTTCTTGTTCTGCGCGGCCAGATGCTGGCGCAGGCCGTTGAAATCGCCCAATGGCTTGTTGTTTGTGCCGGTCCAGGCCAGTTCGAGTCGCGACCAGTCCGCCTTGTCCACACGGTGGAGGTGATAGCGCCCGCCTTCATGCTCCACCGTCTCCGCGCCGTGCAGGTGGGAGGTGATCGTGGCACAGCCAAAGACGGTGAGAAGCCAGCGCGGGAGTTTCATGGGGCGAACCATTTGCAGCAGGTTCATCCCCGTCCATGATGAAAATAACATGTCCAGCAGTCTCGGCACACTCTTCCGCATCAGCACCTGGGGCGAATCGCACGGCCCCGGCGTCGGCGTCGTCATCGACGGCTGCCCTCCGCGCATCCCGCTCACGGTCGAGGACATCCAGCACGAGCTGGACCGCCGCCGCCCCGGCCAGAGCAAGATCGTGACACCGCGCAAGGAGGACGACACGGCTGAGATCCTCTCCGGCGTGCTCGACGGGCGAACGCTCGGCACGCCCATTGGCATTTTCGTGCGCAACACGGACCAGAGGCCGTCCGCCTACACGGAAATGCAGCAGGCGTATCGTCCGAGCCACGCTGACTACACTTACGACGCCAAATACGGCATCCGCGCCGTCTCCGGTGGTGGCAGGTCGAGCGCACGAGAGACGATCGGTCGCGTCGCCGCGGGTGCCATCGCGCGCAAAGTGCTCCAGCACTCGATTTCGGGCTACGAATGCCTCGCCTACGTCAAAACGGTGCAGAATCTGCACGCGGAGGTGCCGGCGGGCGCCGCGTTGAATTCCGAAGTGATCGAATCAAACATCGTCCGCACCTGCGATCCCGTGGCGGCGGAGAAAATGATCGAGCTGATCGAAAACATGCGCCGCGAGGGCAACAGCGTCGGCGGCGTGATCGAATGCGTCGTGCGCGGCGTGCCACCGGGCCTTGGTGAACCGGTGTTCGACAAGCTGGAGGCCGATCTGGCCAAGGCGATGCTCAGCCTGCCTGCCACGAAGGGTTTTGAAATCGGCAGCGGCTTCGCCGGCACGACAATGACCGGCCTGGAGCACAACGACGAGTTTTTCATGGACGGCAAAAACGTCCGCACACGCACGAATCGCAGCGGCGGCATCCAGGGCGGCATCAGCAACGGCGAGGAGATCATCTTCCGCGTCGCCTTCAAGCCCACCGCCACCGTGCTGCGCGAGCAAAAAACAGTGACCAACACCGGTGAGGACACCACTTTGTCCGCGAGAGGACGTCATGACCCGTGCGTGCTGCCACGCGCCGTGCCGATGGTCGAGGCGATGGTGCATCTCGTTCTCGCCGATCATTTCCTGCGCCAACGGGCACAGATGGGGTGATGCCATGCGTTCGCTGGCCTTGATTTTCGTCACCGCGATCTGTTCGAACGCTCACGGCGAACCGTTGCCGGAGATCAAAGTCGGCCCCAGCGGCCGGATGATCGAGATTTCGATGACCCCATGGTACTCCGGATTCGTCGCCACCTCCGAGGCATTTTTAGCTGGCACGGTGATGGAGGCTTCTTCCGAGGTGGAGACGACTCCGCGGCAAACCTGGCTCTCCGAGTCGTGTGTCATGCGTGTGGAGCGGGCGTTTGGCCGTGTCAAAGGACTCGAAGGCATCTCAACGGCGCGGCTCTCGGCTGGATACGATCGTTCACCATACACACCGGTGGATCCGAATTGGGGAAGATTGCGTCATTTGCAGAAAGGGCGGCGGATTCTCGTGCTGCTGCACGAGCATGAAGGCATGCCTTGTTTCGGTTCCGAGGCATTGATTGAATTCTCGCGTGAAATTCAAGACCTTCCGCGCATCCTGCGGCGGACGGGATTCGATCCGGCGCGCTTCACCGATGCGGACCTCGCGGTGGTGAGGCTGGCAAGTCCGCTGTTTCATGACCAACTGGCCGCCGAGGCAGAAATCCGCCGTGAGATGAGTGAGGATGACGCCGCGTGGCTGAACCGGCTGGTGCTCGGCATCGTGGCCGGTTTTCTGGCGCTGCTGCTGGCCGTGCAAGGGATGGCTCAGAAGCCGATCACATAGAAACGATTGTCGGAGACCTGCTGGGCCTCGGGCAGGGTGATCCAGCGCTCTTTGAAGTCCTCTCCCCAACTGTCGCTGAAGGCGATCTCGTTGGTGTCCTTGTTGTAGCCCATGATGAGGACGACGTGGCGTGTGTCCTTGTCGATCGGCAGTGTGTTGGAGGCGGACTCCTTGGTGACTCTTTCCTTCCAGGCGGCCCAGTCTGTCACAGTCTTGCGCTCCTTGGTGCGGCTGTTGGCGGTGTCGTTGAAACCTTTGGTGCTGCAGAGGCACCACATGACCGGCACGCCGCGGTCGATGTATTTTTGCAGTTCCTTGAGCTTCAAGTCACCCGTCCAGGCGTCGAAGGAGCGGCGCTTGCTGCGAATCTGGCCGGCCATGCCTTCGAGCAGCATGGAGACGCTGGTGCCGCCGCCGTAGCCGGTCTGGCCTGCATTGGCGAGGATGTACATGTCCGCCGGCACGCCGAGGTAACGCATGGCGCGCTCGGCCGTGGCGGGTGCGCAGTAGCCTTTCGGTCCCTGATCGACCATGGGCAGGTCACCGACGACGACGTCGCCGTTCTCACGTTTTTCGAGATTGGCGAGGGCGCGGGCCTTGATGACGGTGTCGGTGGTGTCAGCGACCTTGCCGCCCGCATCCGCGAAAGCGTTGGTGACGATCTGCACGCCGACGTATTCACCCTCGGCATCGGCGAGGAGGATGGAATGGCCGCGCCAGTCCCAGCGCTGCATGTTCATGCGGCCGACGCCGGACTTGCCTTCGCCAAAGCGCTCTTTTTTGGGAGCGCCGAGCGTTTTGGTCAAGGCGGCGGAGATCGCCTCCAGATCCTTGTCCATGGCCTTTTTGACGATCATCGCGGCCTGTGCGGGCGGTGTGTCCTTGTCGAAGTGCATCTCGCCGCCGCCTTTGGCGCTGAACAGGTCGCCCTTGTTGGCGAAGACGAGGGAGAAGCTGGTGACCTTGTCGTTTTCCGCATACATCGCCACGGAGAAGGGGTGCGCGCCGAACATGAGGTAACCGTCCTTGGTGTAGGAGCGGAAGCTGCTGGCGTTCCTGGTCTTGGATTCGGGCGGGATGCCGAGTTTTTTCGCGATTTCCTCGGCGGAGGATTCCCAGAGCGAGGCTTCGCCGAACATCGGCTGGCCGACGGCTTCATTCACGGCGGCAGGCTCCAGCTTGTCATTGGGTCCAGGTTTGTAGGCGGCGGGCTTGGCCGACGGAGCGGTCGCGGATTTGAAATACTCCTGGTCTCCGGTGGAGAAGGAGGAGGCGGGCAGGGTGTATTTCTGACCGTTTGCCATTTCGATGGTCACGTTCGCGCCCTGGATGCCGACGAGCCTGGCCTGGATGCTTTTGCCGGCGGCATTGGTGAAGGTGCGCATCTCCTGGGCACCGGCGGTGGCGAGCATCAGCAGGAGGGCGGACAGGACGCGAGAATGGTGCTTCATGGCTGTGCTACCAACGTCACCGGAGGGTGGATTGTTGGAGGAATTGCCTCCGAAATGCGCCGGAACGCCTCAAATCCACGTCCCGGCCGGGATGACGGCGTCCTTCGGCACGCAGACGATGCCGTCGCGGATGAAGAAGTTGTCGCCGTCCATGTTCTCCGGCTTGCCTTCGGGGGTGATGACGGCGTTGTCGCCGATGTGGACGTTTTTGTCGATGATCGCGCGTTCGACGCGGCAGTTGCGGCCGATGCCGGGCGGGAGGCGGTCGGGACCGGTGCCGGTGGCGCCGGCGTAGAAGTCCGCGCCCATGATGATGCTGTCGCGGATGGTGGTGCCGGCCTCGATGCGGGAGCGCACGCCGATGACGGCGGTCTCGATGTGCGCGTCGGTGAGGATGCAGCCGTCGGCCAGCAGCGCCTCGCGGATGGTGCCGCCGTTGATCTTCGTGGCGGGCAGGGCGCGGGTGTGGGAGAAGATGGGCGCGACGCTGTCGAAGAAGTCGAACTGCGGCACCATTCTGCACAGGTCGAGATTGGCCTGGAAGAAGGAGTGGATGGTGCCGATGTCCTCCCAGTAGCCCTGGAAGTTGTAGGCATGCACTCGGCGGTCCTTGATGGCGGTGGGGATGATGTGCTTGCCGAAGTCGTTGTGGTTGTTGTCGAGGCAGTCGATCAGCACCTGGCGGTTGAAGATGTAGATGCCCATCGACGCCTGAAAGCGCGGCTCGGTGGCGTCCAGGCCAAGAGAGCGCAATGTCTCCGCAGGCATGCGCAGCCGTTCGAGCACGGCGGGATCCTTCGGCTTTTCGACGAACTCGTTGATGCGGCCGTTTTCGTCGGCGTGCATGATGCCGAAGCCGGTGGCATCACGCTCGTTGACCGGCAGCGTGGCGATGGTGAGGTCGGCCCCGTTGGCGACGTGCTGGCGCATCACCTGGCGGAAGTCCATGCGGTAGAGCTGGTCACCGCTGAGGATGAGGAAGTATTCGTGCCCGCCTTCGAGAAAATAGCGCAGATTCTGTCGCACGGCGTCGGCGGTGCCCTGGTACCAGCGCTCGCCCTCCGGGGTCTGCTGCGCGGCGAGCACCTCGACGAAACCACGGGTGAACTGGTCGAAACGGTAGGTGCGTGAGAGGTGGCGGTTGAGCGAGGCGCTGTTGTACTGCGTGAGCACATACACCTGGCGCAGGCCGGAGTTGATGCAGTTGCTGATCGGAATGTCCACGAGGCGGTACTTGCCCGCCAGCGGCACTGCGGGCTTCGCGCGGTTCTTTGTCAGCGGGAAGAGCCGCGTGCCGGCGCCACCACCCATGACGATCGCGAGGGTGTTGCCTCGCAGCAGGGAGTCGGCTTCAATCTGGGCGGAGGTGGGCGTGCTCATGGTGATGGATGTGCGGCTATTTCTCTGAAACAAGATCAACAAGCAAGCGTTATCCCTGCCTCGATTTTGGCGGGCTGCGCACCCCGCTTCGTGCATTTTCCTACCAACTTCACATCCTCATGTCCACTTCCGCGTTTCGTTTCGTGTGTTTTCTCACCGCCAGCCTGGCCGTCTCCACCGCCACAGCCGCGGTGAATTTCGAGAAGGAGATCCTGCCCTTTCTCACCAAAAAATGCATCGACTGCCACAAGGCCCCCTTTGAAGAAAACGGAAAGAAAAAGGAGCCCAAGGCCGGCCTGCGGCTCGACGCCTCCTGGGCCATCGTCAAAGGCAGCGAGAACGGCCCGGTGCTCACCGCCGGCGCGCCGGACAAAAGCTCCATCTACGAGTCCGTCATGCTGCCGAAGGACGATGACGGCCACATGCCGTCAAAGGGCGACGACCTGACAAAAGAGGAAGCCGCGCTGCTGAAGAAGTGGATCGAGGAGGGCGCGAACTTCGGCGGCTGGGTCGGCAGCACGCTCGGCATGCCCGCAGGCGCGGTCACCGAGCTGGCGAAGCCTTTCAAGCCGCGCACGCGCGATCTGTTTTACGCCGCGCTGGAAAAAGAGGTGAAGACGCCCGGCGACGAAGCGTTCGCCAAGGCGAAAGCCGCCGGTGCGCAGGTGTCCCCCGTGAAAGTGGACAGCCCTCTGCTGCGCGCGGACTTCCTCACCGGTGTCTCGAAGTGTGATGACACGAAGATCGAAGCCCTTCTGCCGCTCAAGGAAAACATCGTGCAGCTCGACCTCGGCCGCACCGTCATCACCGCCGCCGCCTTGAAGACCGTGGCGCAGCTTCCGCGCCTTGTTTCCCTCGATTTGCGCCAGACCAAGGTCACGGACGCCGGACTTGAGGCTCTCACCGGCCTCAAAAAACTCGAAACCATCAACCTCTACGGCACAGAGGTCACAGACGCCGGCCTGAAGCATCTCGCCAGAATCAAAAGCCTCAAACACGTCTATCTCTGGCAGTCCAAGGCCACCAAGGCCGGCGCGAAACAGCTCGCCTCCGCCATTCCCGGCCTCAAAGCCAGCGTCGAATGATGCCAGCTTTCTCACCTCTCCCCATGAAAACGCGCCTCCTCATGTTCGCCGCCCTGTTCAACGCCCTTTCCGGCACCACCACCGTCGCCGGTGAAGGTGAAAAAGTCAGCTACGACGCCCCCGCCGTCTCCGGCGTCAATCAGGACGGCACCACCGTCATTTTTGCCGACGTTTACAAGAAAGGCCCGACCGTTGTCTTCTTCTACCCGAAGGCCGACACCCCCGGCTGCACGAAGCAGGCATGCTCGTTGCGCGACGCGTTCGCCGACCTGTCAAAACAAGGCGTGCAGGTGCTCGGCGTCAGCTTTGACCAGGCGGACGCGCAGAAGAAGTTCAAAGACAAGTTCACCCTGCCCTACGACCTCATCGCCGATCCTGAGGGCAAGATCGTCGCCGCCTTCAAGGTCGAGAAGATGGTCAAAGGGCTGCTCAATCTCGCCAAACGCAGTTGCTTCCTCATCAAGGACGGCAAGGTCGTCTGGCAGGACTACGCCGCCGCCACGGACAAGCAGGCCGCGGACATCCAGCGCGTGCTCGGAGAGGCGAAGTGACCGGCGCACAGTTGTTCCCGACGGCGGCCCTTCATGGCCGCCGTTTTTTTGTTCGCGTTGCCGGGCTGTTTTGCACCACTATGTGCGCATGAGTCCCATCCATCCCATCTTTGCGCTGGCCGTTCTGGGCCTCCTCGCGTCGTTGGTTCTCCTGATCACCGCCTTCTTCAAGGTGCGCAGTGCCGGATTGAAGGTGCTGCTCGTGCTCATCGCCCTCGTCACGCTGGCTCCTGCGGGGCTGGTGGCGCTGGCGGTCTTCCCCGAATGGGTGGACGTGCGTTTCCGCAGCTACAAAAACTTTTACGCCGAGATCCAGCCCGGCATGACGCGTGACGAGGTCATGGCGGTGCGGGCACGGATGTATCCTGAAGGAGGGCCGCGTCAGAAACCCCGCATCATTGTCGATGAGGCCGAAAGCCTGACGTTTTTCATGGACCCCGAAAATCCCGGAGACGCGGTGGATTGCGAGGGCATCATCATCTTCTTCAAAGACGGCAAAGTGACCTCGAAAACCTATTCCCCCGACTGAACCGCCATGCCGCCCTGGAAACGTCTGCTGCGTCTTTTGGCGATCGTCATCCTCACGCCCGTGATCTTCCTGCTCGGCTGCCAGTCCAGCCTCATCTACCACCCGAATCCGTATCGTGCGGAGTATGAGACGATGCTGCGTGAGGCCGGAGGCGGGCGCGTGACATTCACCACCTCTCAGGGCGGGCAGAGCGCGTTTTACATCCCGCCGCGAACGGCGGCGGCAGGCCTGCCGCGAACGATCTGGCTCTGCTTCGGCGGCAACGGCTCGCTGGCACTCGACTGGCTGCATTTCACCGGTGCGTGGGACGAGAACTTCGCCTATCTCCTCGTTGATTATCCAAGCTATGGTGACTGCGAGGGAAAACCCACGCCCGCAAGCATACGCGAGAGCGGAAAAGCCGCTGTTGCGGCGCTGGCGCATCATCTGGGTGCCACGCAGGCCGAACTGCGCCCGCAACTTGCCATGTTGGGCCATTCGCTCGGCTGCGCCGCGTCGTTGATGACGGCGGAGGATCTCGATGTGCGGCGCGGGGTCCTGCTTTCGCCGTTCACCACGATGACTGACATGGGCCGCATCGTTCTCGGCTGGCCGCTTTGTCATCTGAACCTGCACCGCTTCGACAACCGCAAAACACTGCGCCACATCGCCGTGCGTGGTGGTGCGAAGTTCATCATTTTCCACGGCTCCGGGGACGAGGTGATCCCGGCGCACATGGGCCGTGAGCTGGCCGTGGCGCATCCGCGGGTGGTGGAGTTTCACGAGGTTCCTGGAGCGCATCACAATGACATTGTGAGCCTTGTTCGCGGTCGGATCGGCCAGGCCATGGCGGCGCTGGCCCCGTGAGGCAGACGGCGGTTGCTTTCAGACGGCGCTGTGCTCTGATGGGCGCTCAACTCCCCCCCCAATCATGTCCGCCTCCTCTTCCACCACGGAAAAATCCTCCATCTGGTCTTTGTTCAACATCATCATCGGTGTCGTCATGGGCGGCATCACCCTGCTCTGGGTGCTGGCCTTTGTGTTTGAAGGACTCGGCTCGCTCCGTCCGAAGTCAAAGAAGGAAGCCGCCGCCCCTGCTGCTGCTGCCGCCGCGGCAACTCCGGTTCCTGCCGCCCCTGCCGCCGCCGCGAACCTCTCGGCACTCGAAGTCACCATCAAGCCTGACTCCGCCAACCCGCTGGCCTTTGACACCAAGACCATCAGCGCCAAGGCCGGCCAGAAGGTGAAGCTCACCTTCAACAACACCCATCCCACCCTGCCGCAGCCGCATAACTTCGTCCTCGGCAAGCCCGGCGTGGGCAAGGACAAGATGCTCGGCCTCGCCATGGCCGCCATGACCCTCGTGGACAAGGGCTACATCCCTGACTCGGCGGACATCCTCGCCCACACGAAGCTCCTCCAGCCCGGCCAGAGCGAAACCATCGAGTTCGCCCTGCCAGCCGCCGGTGAGTATCATTACATCTGCACCTTCCCAGGGCACGGTGCGATCATGAACGGCGTCATCACCGCGCAGTAAAACGCCCGTCATCCGCATCTCCATGGCCGTTTCCATCAGCGTCGGTTACGAAGGCGGTCTGCGCTGCAAGGCCACGCATGGTCCGTCGAAAAACCAGCTCGTCACCGACGCGCCCGTGGACAACCACGGCAAGGGCGAGTCCTTCAGCCCCACCGATCTCGTCGCCACCGCGCTCGCCACCTGCATGGCCACGGTGATCGGCATCAAGGCGCGGCAAAAGGGTTACGACATTCCCGGCCTCAAGGTCAGCGTCGAGAAGCACATGAGCGAGGACAGCCCGCGCCGCATCGTGCGTCTGCCTGTCACCATCACCATTCCGCTGCCGGAGGATCATCCCGACCGCAAAGTGCTCGAAGCCACCGCCCTCGGCTGCCCCGTGCATCACAGCTTGCATGCGGACATCGACAAGCCGGTCACGTTTGTGTGGGGCGGGAAGTGAGGTGCTTGCCACACCCAGATTTAATGAATGACCGGGGCTGCAGTTCTGGAGCAGGCGACTGCGATGCAACTTATGGGAGATTGCGCTCCCAACCAGGACGCAGCAACTGTTTCCAGTTTGTGGCGCTTCTATCAGATCTTTTTTCGTGGACACCAGGCCGTGTTTGAAAACCCTCTACGCCCATATCTGAGCCAGTCGATGACGGAGGCGAACTGGATGAGGGAGAGGAAGTGCATGGCGAGTTTGTCGCGCCGCGTGCTGGCACAGGCCCGGCGTTTGAGCCGGCAGAAGAAGTTTTCCACCCGGTAACGCTGCCGGTGGAGCCTTTTGTTGAGCCGGCGCTTCTTATTGCGGTTGGATTTGCTCGGGAAGCAGTGGGTGGCACCAAGCTCTTCGAGCTGCTTGCGCGGGTTGTCATCGCCGAAGCCCTTGTCCCCGACGACCATCACACCGCGCGGGCCGTCGAGCAGGACGATGACGTGGGGCCCTTCGTAAGCCTGTCCTTCGATCAACGAGAGCTTCACCGGCAGCCCGCGCACATCCCTCAAAACGCGGTGCAAAGCACTTGCGCAGCCATTTTCCCGATACGAAACCAATCCCGCTCCCAGCTATGAGCACCATTGCTTAATTTCCAGGAATCCTGGCCGGACGATGGGGTCCACCTCATATGTCACATGCTCTGTTCAGCCTCTTTGTCAGCGTCTTGACCCTCTCCCCAGCGGCCCTCCAAGCCGCCGAGGCTCCTTCCTTCCGCAACACCATCCAGCCCATCCTCACGCGCTACGGTTGCGCGATGGGTGCATGTCACGGCGCAGCGGCGGGACAGGGCGGCTTCCGGCTTTCTCTGCGTGGTTTCGATGACGAGGGCGACTGGCTCTCTATCACGCGTAGCGCGAATGGACGCCGTCTCACGCTGGAAGATCCGGCGCGGAGTTTGTTTTTGCTGAAGGCGGTCAAAGCGGTGCCGCACAAGGGCGACAAGCGCTTCGCGGTGAACTCGCCCGAATACAAAGCCATCGTGGATTGGATCGCCGCAGGTGCGCCGGGGCCGAATGCGGATGATCCGCGCATCGTGTCGCTCAGCGTGTCGGAGCCGCATCTCGTCACGCAGGCCGGAAAAAGCGTGCAGCTCAATGTGACCGCGAAATTCAGCGATGGTCACAGCGAGGACGTGACGCATTGGTGCAAATACAACGCCACGAATGCCAGCGTGGCCACCGTGGATGACAACGGCCTCATCAAAACCACCGGCAGCGGCGAAGGAACCGTCAGCGCGTGGTATTTGAGCCGCCTTGCCATCGTCACCATCACCATTCCGCAGCCGGGCAAACCTGACGCGGAGGCGTTTGCTGCCCTGAAACCGCGCAACTTCATTGACGGGCATGTTTTGACGAAACTGCGCGAGCTGAACATCCCGCCCTCCGGTCGCGCCACGGACGCGGAGTTCCTGCGTCGTGCGTTTCTCGACACCATCGGCGTTTTGCCCACGCCGGAGGAAGCGAAAGCATTTCTCGCCGACAAAGCCGCCGACAAACGCGACCGCCTCATCGACTCGCTGCTGAAGCGGTCCGAGTTCGTCGATTACTGGTCGCATCGCTGGAGCGATCTCTTCCTCGTGAATGGCGACAAGCTTATGCCGCAGGCCATGTGGTCGTATTACAACTGGATCCGCCGTCACGTCGCCGCGAACACGCCGTGGGACGCCATGGTGCGCGATCTGCTCACCGCCACCGGCAGCACGCTCGAGCACGGCGGCGGCAATTTTTTCATCCTCAACGACGAGCCGACAAAGTGCGCCGAAACCGTCAGCGTGGCCTTCATGGGCACCTCCATCGGCTGCGCAAAGTGCCACAACCACCCGCTCGAAAAATGGACCAACGAGCAGTACTACGCCTTCGCGAACCTCTTCGCCCGAGTGCGCACCAAAAACGGCACGCAGGCCGAAGAGCGCGTGCTTTTCAGCGACACGCAGGGCGATCTCGTCGCGCCGCTCACCGGCAAACCGCAGCCGCCGCGCCCGCTCGATGCCTTGCAGCCCGTTTCGATGACCTCCACCGAGGACCGACGCATCACGCTCGCCAAATGGCTCACCGGCGCCGACAACAAGCTCTTTCAACGCGCCATCGTGAATCGCGTGTGGGCGAACTTTTTCGGCAGCGGCCTCGTCGAAGCCGTCGATGACCTCCGCGTCACCAATCCCGCCAGCAACGAGCCGCTCTTCGCCGCCGCGTGTGAGCATCTCGTGCGGCAGAAATTCGACCTGAAGGCCCTCATGCGCACCCTCCTGCAAAGCGAGACCTACCAGCGCAGCAGCATCACCCTTCCTGAAAACATCACCGACCTCCGCCACGGCTCCCACTACGTCCCGCGCCGTCTGAAGGCCGAGGTGCTGCTCGACACCGTCTCGCAGGTCACCGCCGCGCCCACCACCTTCAAAATCGACCGCCGCAACGCCAATCGCGGCACCGCCGACGCCTACCCCATGGGCTTCCGCGCCCTGCAACTGCCCGACAGCAACATCGCCAGCTACTTTTTGAAGAGCTTCGGACGCGCCGACCGCGTCGCCACCTGCGAATGCGAGCGCACCAACGAACCCAGCATGGCGCAAGCGCTCCACATCGCCAACGGCGAGACCCTGAACCAAAAGCTCGCCCAAAAAGACAACCGCCTCGACGCCCTGCTCGCCAGCAAGCAACCCGATGCCAAGATCATCGAAGAAGCCTATCTTTTGACACTGACTCGCGCCCCCACCGACCGCGAACTCGAAAAAGCCACCGCCTTACTCGCGAGCACGAAGCCCGAAGACCGCCGCATCACGCTGGAAGACCTGTTTTGGAGCCTGATGAGCTCGAAGGAGTTTTTGTTTAATCACTAAGCCGTCGAGCGAGTGTCCACATTCGCTGAACCTGGAAACCCATGAAACGCTTCTTCCAATTGATGCTCGGGCTGGTTTTCACAGTCGTGGGCTTTTTTGGAGGTTGGTTTGCCTTGCTCACTTACCGAGTATGGCGATTCCCTTGGCAGTTGTGCCTCGCACTTCTTTTGCTCGTTGGAGCTGTTTACTTTTTTGCTAACGAGAAGAGGTCAAGCTGGGTGAGATCTCCTTCCTTCGGGTTCATGGTTGGGGCAGGAACTCTAGGAGTCACGCTAAGCTATGGTCGGCCTTTGGAGTCGGCGTTTCTGGCAGGAATCGCCCTGCTGCTTTTTTCTGGCTCTCATTGGTTTAAGGCGATTCGAGCTAGTTCGATACTCTTCGCACTGCTTCTGGCATTCGGTTGGATCATTTTTGTCGCTGACCACGCTGTTTTCAGCGGTCAGGTATATGCGTGGAAGTGGCGCGTGGTCGAGCACCCGATCTTCAGCCCTACGGGATTCAGCAAGATCGAGCATCATGGACGCCGCACTATTTATGTGACTGACACCGGCTTTGTTGATCCGTGTGTTGTGGCCGTTGTGTGGGGCTGGCAAGTTTTCCCGAAAAGCGTGTATTTGGGCGATAACGAACCGGAAGGAAGGTTGATTGATGACCCGCGAATCAAGGAGGTGATACGATGAAGCTGCCCAACAGTCTGACAGGTACATCGAATCGCGGCTCAAGCTCTGGACGAGAACGCAGCCGTTGGCACAGATGGATTCCAGCCTGGATTGTGGCTGCTTACCTTGGTTGCTTCTTTGTCTGGCCAGTCATTCAAGATCTCAGGGCCTTGTTCTTTGTGCCGTTCGGATTGCTCTTGGGCAATTCTTACTGGTTTACCGCCCTTGGCCTGCCGAACTCGGTTCAACTGATCCTGGCAGCTCTCTTGGCAATCATCTTGTTCTCGTTACCTTGGTTTAGCGTTCTGTCAGGCACGCGCAGGGCAACGATGGCCTGCACCTTCGGAGTAATTGTTGTGTTACTCATGCAAATCTCCGACTGCCATCTTCAGAGGCAGAAAGGGAACGCTACGCTGAACCAAGCCCAACGGGCTTGCGTCATGCAGCCCAGGGTTCGCAGAACCCTGGGTATCGAGTCACCCCACGTTTTCATCTCGTCGAACCCCAACGGGGTTCCGTCCAAGGTTGACCGTTCCCAGGCCTTTACCATGTCCTTGAACTCTCGCCGCATGGACGCAACCCCGTTGCGGTTGGTTGTCGGAATCGCGGGTGGTTCATCGCGTTACCCAGGTTTGTTCCAGCCCTGGTCTATAGTCCGCAAGCCCCTTGGGCTTGTCCTGTCATCTCCCCCAATCGCCGACATGAACGACCTCGCCGGGCTTCACATTCGGCAACTCACCCAAGATGTCGGCAACAAGCGGCAGCAAATCGTTCATGTCGTTGCTGGGGGCATGCAGGACCACGAGGCCAATGGCAAAGGTCGCAACATGCTGCTGGTAGATCATGTTCCCGTCGATGGTGACGAGCGCCTGAAATTCTGCTTGTGCGCGGATGAGCAAATGGCCGTTCTTGATCCCGTTCCAGCCCATTTCCTGGACCGTCAGCACCGTGTGCGGACGCAGATGGCGCTTCAACCCGCGCGGCAGGTTCTCATCAAGCAGCAAGCGCATGATCAGAGACAATCGCCAGAGCTTTGTCTTCACCCATCTCCAGCAGCGCCAATGCCTGCTCGCGGCTCACGGACGGGAAATCATCCAGGAATTCCTCCAACCGGTCCCCTTTGCTCAAGTAAGCCGCCAGCGTGCTTGTTGGCACACGAGTTCCTGTGAAACAAGGCGTCCCGCTCATTCGCTCCGGATCTATCCAAACAATCTGATCTGCATTCATGAAACCATTATCTGCTCTCCGAATCCTGATTCAAGCACTGCTTTGTCTCGCCACCACCCACGCACAAAGCGTCGATTACACGAAGCAGATCGCGCCGCTGTGGGACACTTACTGCGTCGATTGCCACAGCGCGGACGATGCGGATGGGGAGTTCGCGTTGGACACGTTTGCGGCGCTCATGAAGGGCGGGGAGGAGGGCGTGGCGATTGTGGCGGGGAAGGCGGACGAGTCGCTGCTGGTGAAGTTCCTCGAAGGACGCTCGGGTCGCGGCGGGAAAAATGAATTCATGCCGCCGGGCAAGCGCGAGAAGCTGAAGGCGGAGGAGATCGCGCTCATCAAGGCGTGGATCAACGCGGGCGCGAAAGGCCCGCTGGTCGCAGACGCGAAACCGATGCCGAAAGAGGTCATCACGCCGAAAATCGCGCCCACCGTGCCGCCGAAGCGCTCGATCCAAGCGGTGGCGTTTTCGCCGAAGGCTCAACTCATCGCCATCGCACGCTACGGCGAGGCCGAGTTACTCAATCCGGTCACTAAGGTCACCATTCGCAAACTCACCGGCTTCACCGGCAAGGTCAACGCGGTCGCCTTCTCCCCCGATGGCGAGACGGTGTATGCCGCCGGTGGCGAGGCGGGCATCGTGGGCATCGTGCGGAGCTGGAAAACGGCCGATGGCACGCCGCTGCGCTTCTTTGAAGGCCACACGGATGCGGCGTATGCGCTCGCCGTTTCGCCAGATGGCAAATTCATCGCCACGGGAGCCTACGATCACAAAATCCGCCTTTGGGACACGGCGACAGGCAAAGAAGTGGCGCTGCTGAAAGGCCACAACGGCGCGGTGAACGGCCTCAGCTTCCGCGCCGATGGCAAAGTGCTCGCCAGCGCCAGCGCGGACCGAACGGTGAAGCTGTGGAGCATTCCGAATGGTCTGCGACTCGACACGCTCTCGCAGCCGACGAAGGAGCAGACGAGCGTCGTCTTCAGCGCCGATGGCAAAACGCTCTTCGCCGCCGGGGGTGACAACCGCATCCGCGTTTGGGCGATCAGCGCCGCAGCGAAGGAAGGCACAAACAAGATCCTCACCAGCCGCTTCGCGCATGAAGGCGGTCTTCTCAATCTCGCGCTGTCCGCCGATGGCAAGCTGCTCGCCTCGACTGCAACGAACAAAACGCTCAAAATCTGGAGCGCCGCCGACCTCACCGAAAAGCTCCTCCTCGAAAAACAACCCGACTGGTCCTCCGCCCTCGCCTTCACCGACAAAGCACAGCTCGTCGCGGGTCGCGTCGATGGCACCTGGAGTGTGTATGAGGCTCGTTGAACCTTTGCCCGCCATGAAATCTCTCTTTCCCGTTCTGCTCCTCCTGCTCGGCATTTCGTCCGTCGAGGCTCAAAAGGCCGACAAACCCAAAAAAGCCGTCGCTGTCGCCAAAATGGCCGCGAAACCTGCCAAGCCCACGCTCACGAGCGTTTCACCGCGTGGGCTGCATCTCGGTGCGGAGCAGGTTTTCAGCCTCGCGGGCAAAGATCTGGCCGACGCGATGGTTTTGACCTCACACGCGGATTTGAAGCCCATTATCGATGCGGCGGCGAGCACGGCCACGAAGGTCGTTTTCAGGCTTCAGGCACCTGCGGGGCTTAGTCGCGGTATTCATGACATCTGGGTGAAATCGCCGAATGGTGAGTCGGCCAAATTGAAGCTGTATGCCGACGATCTCGCGCCGATCACGACGACAGCGGCGGATTTCAAAAGCGGCTCGGTGCAGATCGCGAAGCTGCCCGCGAGCGTGTGGGGCGTGCTCACGGAGACGGGGCAGCATGACGCGTATCGTTTCACGGCGAAGGCGGGCGAGGAACTCGTGCTCGATCTCGCTGTGGCGCAGGTCGGTAGCGTGGCGAAAGCGCCGACGCTGGAGATTGTGGACGCGAACCGCAGCGTGCTCGCGGTGAATCGCGGGCTCGACAGCGGCAGCGATCCTTTTCTCGCGTGGAAAGCGCCCGCGGATGGCGATTACCACATCCTCGTGAGCAACACGACGATGGATGGCAGCGCGGGGCATGTGTATCGACTCACCGTCGGCGCCTTGCCGTATGTCACCGGCTGGTCGCCGCTCGCTGCGCAGGCGGGGAAGGAGACGCAGGTCACGCTCATCGGCCATCATCTTGGCGACAAGGCCACCGTGACGATGAAAGCGGACAAAGAAGGCATCACGAATGTGCCGCTGGATGTCAAGGCGCTGCGTTTTCGCACGATGCCGTCGTTGCGCGTGAGTTCGCTGGCGCAGGTGAGCGAGGTGGAGGGGAATGACGACATCGCGAAGGCGCAGGTGGTGAGTGCGCCAGTGAATGTGAGCGCTGTGCTTCGTAGAACGAGTTTTCCAACTCGTTCAGGCTCCAGCGCGACGGGGAACGAGTTGGAAAACTCGTTCTACGACACCGATCACTTCGCCTTCGATGCTAAAAAGGGCCAGAGGTGGATCATCGAGACGCTTGCCGCTCGTGCAGGTTCGCCTGCCGATACGAAGCTCGAAGTGCTGCACCCCGATGGCAAGCCGGTCGCCCGTTTGCTGATGCAGGCCGTGCGCGACAGCTACAACAACTTCCGCAGCGTGGATGCCAACAACCCGGACATCCGCCTGCAAAACTGGGAGGAGATGGAGCTGAACGAGTATGGCTGGTTCAATGGCGATGTGATGAAGATCATCCGCATGCCACGCGGGCCGGACGGCGGCTGTTTCTTCTATGTGAGCGATGGCAAACGCCGCGCTTACTTCGATACGAGCGCCACCGCGCACTCGCTCGATGAACCGTGCTACATCGTGGAACCGCACCCGCTCGGCAGCACGATCTCCGCGAACGGACTGCCCATTTTCACGCTGAACTATCAAAACGACGACAGCGGCGACCGCAAAATCGGCCGCGACTCGCGCCTGACCTTCACCGCGCCTGCCGACGGTCGTTTCGTGGTGCGAGTCACCGACACGCGCGGCTGGGGCGGCGAGCGCTTTGTGTATTCGCTCGCCATCCGCGAGCCGAAACCCGATTTCAGCGTCAAACTCGCCGGCATGAACCCCACCGTGATGCCCGGAGCCTCCGTGGGCTTTTCCTTCCGCGCAGATCGGAAGGACAATTTTGATGAACCCATTCAAATCGACATCAAGAGCCTGCCTGCGGGCTACTGGGCCACCTCGCCTCTGATCATCGAGGCCGGTCACGACCTCATCAGCGGCTCCCTGCATGCCATGCCGGATGCCGCGAAGGACGCCGACTGGTCCAAACTCAAGATCACCGCCACCGCGAAAGGCCTCACGCACGACGCGGGAAACTTCGGCAAAGTCACGCTCGGCGCGAAGCCGAAGTTCATCATCGTTTTGGAGCCTGATGCCGGTGGCAAGCCCGTCATGCGCGATCCTACCGCTGAAACGAAGCCTCTGGAACTCACGCTCGCTCCCGGCCAGACCGTGAAGGCGTGGCTCCGCGCCGTTCGTGAGGACAACAAAGACCTCCTCAGCCTCGACGTGCACGGATTGCCCCACGGCGTCATCATCGACGATATCGGCCTCAACGGCGTGCAGATTCGTGCAGGTGAAAACGAGCGCCCCATCGTCTTCCGCGCCGCGAACTGGATGACGGAATGTGAGAGCCTCTGCCACGGAGCCATCAGCTCCGCCCGCAACGAACACGACAGCGCTGGACTTCAAACGAGCTTTCCGATCCTGATGAAGATTCGGAAGGCCGGCGTGGCGGCGAGGTAGCCGCTCAGTAGTAACGGCCCGCCGGCCGTCTGACGATCCTTGCTTTGCGGATGATGTCCGCCGGGTGATCGGGCGTGCCGCGATTGACGAAGTTGTCGAGGCTTTGTGTGGCATCGAGGATGCTGCGCACCTGGCCGCCGATGGAGACCGCTGGGTTGAGATAGTCGTCGATTCCGGTCACTGCCTTGTAAACGACAGACATTTCGACGATGAACACATCATCGAGCCGGTAAAATTCACCGGCGGTGAGCAGGCCGGAGCCAGAATTGTCGGCGGGCCGCGCCGGCGACGCGGGGCGCAGTGTTTTGTAGAGGCGGTCGCGTGTGACAGGAAAGTCGAGCCGGTTTATTCGGCGCTCATAAACACGAAAGCGGGCGGATTCGTCCTGTGGCAGCGTGTCGCAGGAGGTGAGAGCGAGGAGGAGAAGGGCGATCCAACGGTTCATGACCTGAGCATAGACCACTGAGGCGGCGTTTGGCGCGAATGTTTGTCGCACCATGGGAAACACCGCGCCATCATCGCGTCTTCACCGCTGTGCTGAAGCTGTCGGCCCCGCCGTTGGTGGTCGCGCTGGAAAGGAGTTCTTTTTGAAAAGCGCTTCCCGCAGGAAGTCTGACAATGGTTTCCGCGAGCACGCTTCCGGCCGCGGCGTCAGGATTTTGACGCGTCAGTTCCGCGAGGGTGATCACATCGCTGATGGCGGGCGGCTTGGATTGCCGGACGAGCAGCTTGTGAGCGTGATGAGCGGCAGGGAGGTCGTCGAGCCGGATGGCGATGGCGGCGGTCTGACGGAGCGTGGCCTCGTCAAGATGCTCGTCGGAGATTTGCTGGAGAGTCCGCAACGCCTGCGGAAACTGCGAGTTTTGAATCTGCAACCGGGCGAGCTGGCGCAGCGCGGGGACATCGTCAGGAAAGCGTTTGAGAAATCCCTCCCACAGCATGGGCGCGGAGGATTTTCCGCGCTGGATGATGTCGATTTCGGTGAGCAGGCGCCAGCCAGCCCGGTTTTCGGGGGAGATTTGGAGATGTGCGGCGAGGAGCGCGCGTGCCGGAGCGGGAGCATTGCCGTCGGCTAGCGCCCTGGAGATCTCGATGACAGAAAACCGGCGTTGAAGGGTGGTGAGAAGCTGTGCGAGCTCCCTGCCGCGGCCTATCTGGGTGGCGAGCGCGTGCAGACGCGCGAGCACATGGATCTCTCCGGCGGCTGCGAGGCGGAAGAAGTCGTCACAGGCGATGCTGGTGTGGTTCTGGCGGTCGGCGATGGTGGCGGACTCACGCAGCCAGCGGAGGTAATCCGCGGAGACCGTTTTGCCGGCGGCGACTTCTTCGACAGCGAGCTTGTGCTCGGGGAAGGCGCGCAAATGACGTTCGATCCAGGGCAGCAGCTCGACAGACTCGCCTGCGGCGCGAGTGGCAAACAGGGCGCGCTGCAAAAGACGGGAGGGCAGCGGAGCGTCGAGCTTCAGGGAGCGCAGGTCATCGAGCACCATGCGGCTGGCCTCGGCGTGGCGCGCGCCTTCGAGCAGCAAGGCAGCCTGCAAATCGAGCGCATCGTCGTGCTGCGCGGCAGTGAGACGCGGCCTGCTTCCGCCAAGCCAGGCATTGACGACCTTGAGCGCGGCGGCAGGCCGGCGGGCGAGACGCGCGGACTCGGCGAGATCCAGCACGTTCTGCCAGGTGGCCACGGGCGACTCGCAGATGCGCTGGTGAATTTCCAGGGCGAGGACGTTTTCATTGTTTTCCGACGCCTTGCGGGCGAGGAGATCGAGCGCGGCGAGCCTGTGTGGTTCCTCAAGACGGTCTCCCGCTGCTGAAATGAGCAGGCGGGAGTCATCCAGCGGCGGCGCGTCCGCACGTCCGAGTTCGACAAAGATGAGGGCGGTGTTGAGCGGACAGGGCGCATGCACCGGCCCCTGCACAACGGTGAGCTGACGCAGGCGTTGTTCCGGATCGGTTTCCAACCACTGGCGCAAGGCACGCACCTCGGCCTCCGGCAGCATGGCGAGCTGGAAGAGGGCGGCGCGTTGCAGATGCCCCGGCGCGCTGGCGAGGCGTGTGGCGACCTCGACACGCGTGGCTTCGAGCCGCTCATTGTCCTGCGAAACCGGGGCATCCCCGGCATGCAGGCGCAAGCCCCAGGCGACGGCGAGCCCGGTGTAGGAAAGCGCGAGGAGCAGGACTTTGCGGATGGTGCCGGGCATGAGGCGGAAAAGGGCAGGGTTCATCAACGCATCGCGGTCCGGGTGGCCGGCGCGAGCGACTGGAGCGAGACGGTGGCGCGGCAGACGATGTCGAGACGCACGATGCCGTGCTCGTCAGCGGTTGCGGTGTAGGGGCGGCCGTTTTCGCGGTAGGCGCACTGACCGTGTGGCTCGAAGCCGCCGAAGATCATCTCGACCGGACGCAGATCGCGCACTTTGAAGATGGCATGGCGCGAGGAAAGCTCCATGAACTCGACCGGGGCGCTGCTTTCGGCGAGGTGGAGATGCTGCGCGGGTTTTTCCCTGGTCAAAACAAGCTCGGTGCGGGCGCCGCCCATGGTGTGGATGTAGAGCATGCCTTGATGCACGTTGAATCCGGCGACACCGAGGCAGCGCAGCATGTCAGGCACGCCTGCGGAGGCGGGCAGTCGCAGCGTGCGGCAGGCGCCGCGGTTGAGGATGACCCAGTGATTGTCAGAAGCACGCAGCACACGGGTGTGACGGGCGTCCTCCAGGCTGGCGGCGTAGTCGGCGGCGGTCATGGCGTGCAGCGGCTCGCCAGCGCAGCCGTCGAAGGTTCTCACGAGCGCGGCGACGTCCTGTTCCGTGCGCACGTCGTTGAAACTGCAACGCACGGCCACCGGCTCCAGGCGGGTGGATGTGGAATCGCGATCCACATTCGTGGACGCGGCGGAAAGGTGGTTGATGCCGAGAGACGCGCAAAAGCGCATGGCCTCGGGGGAGGGCGCGGCATTGGCGGGCCAGAGCATGAGGCTCACCTCCTTGCCTTGCGGCAGGAGGCGGCGGTGGATGTAGCTCATGGAGCCGGCGATCTCGCGCTGCATGTCACGACGGGCGGTGCTGGCGCGTTCGTTGAATTTGGCGGAAATGTCGATGCCAGCCCGCCAGGTCTCCGGGCGGGAGAGGGAGTTTGAGGCGGCCTGCACCTGTGGCATTTCAAAGATGCTCCTCGCGACGTGCTCGAGCTGCCGCGCGTCCCCGGCCTGCTGGCCGGGAAACCAGCCGCGCAGATCGGCCTCGCAAACGGAAACCGTGACCGGAAGCAGGTAGCGGTCGAGGATGCGGTCACGCATGACCTCGGCGCACAGCGGGAAGCCGGGAAGCGTGGATGGTGTGGAGAAACCGGCGCTGTCGATGTGGCTGTAAAAAACGCGGCGTCCGTCACGCGTGGTCGTGTCAGGCACAGGAACCATGTCGTCATGGAGCCATGCGCCGAGGAAGGCGTACAGATCGATCTGCGGGCCGCTGGTGGCAAAGGCGGAGTCGAGGCAGGCCCCGCCCCAACTGGCGAGGAAGGTCTGATCAAAGCGATGCTCACCGCCAAACGCGTCCTCGCCGCGCAGGGAGAGGGCGACTTGAGCACCGGCTGGCGCGCTGAGGTCGAGGAAGCCGAAAGCGCGGCCTTGAACGTGCCTGCTGTCGCCGGCGAGCTTCGAGTCGATGCTGGCAATGCCCGTTTTGACGAGATGCGGCACGGTCCTGGCACTGCCACCGAGTCCGAGATGGTGCAGCGCCTGCTGGCGGGCGCTGTCATCCGTGAATGGCATGCCGGTGAGCAGGAGCGGGATTTTTCTCACGCGGAGCGACGGCAGCCAGGCGGCGAGCACGCGCTGCTGCCCGTCGTTCAGCACGAGGCCGGGATCGAGGATGACGGCGCTGAAATCATGCCGCCGCGGAAGAAAATCGGCGCCGCTGGCGCTGCGGAAGTCGAGCCCGCAACCGAGCCATTCGAGTGTTCGCGTCAGAAACCGCGCGGTCGCGGTGGTGCTGGCGGCAGGCGCGGCCTGGCCGGTGTGTTTCTCATCCCAGCCATGCAGGACGAGCACACGGCGGGAGATTTCCTGCAACGGACCTAGATTGACACCGCTCAGCGCGGGCGTGGTGATGAAAGGCAGCGCTCCGCTGGCGGTGAGACGCTCCGCCGCCGCCTTCGCGGCGTCACGGTCCCCTCCCACGGCATAATCGACGGCAAAGACCCGCATGCCCTGCATCTGCACCGCGCGCATGCGGCGTATGAGACGCTGCACGTCGGCGATGGGCGTCCAGCACACGCCGCCATCGCGCCCTTCGCGGGTGTAAACCCCGAGCGCGAGGAAACCGTCGGCCACATGAACAGCCTCGACGCCGAGGCCGCTGTGAAAGTCGAGCAGGATGGACTTGTCAGGGTAACGCTGGCGCAGCGTGGCGGCGAGGACGGGCAGAGCGGCACGGGAGGCGGCATCCGTGCCGAGGCTGAGAACGAAGCCGTCGAAGCCCTTTTCCGCCGCTGGATCGGCCAGCGCCTCGACCGCCCACGGAATCCACTGCGCATCGGCAGGATCCACAAGGCGTGCGCGCTTGTCCTCCGAGGAGGGCCGGGAGGCGAGGCCGCGACCGGCGGCGAGCATGGCCTCACGCGTGCCGGTTTTCACCTGCGAGACATCGAGCCTGGCGAGGTAACGGCTGCCGATGGCATGCCCGGGCTCCATGTCCAGCTCCGCATGAGGATGCAGCACGCAGAGGTCAAAAGCAGCCAGCGACCGGGCATCCGGCCGCAGGGAAAAATCCACATACAACGTGCGCGCCGGGCCGAGGTCCGCCGCGGCCGCCCATCCCGTGACCGCCAGAAAAACGGCTGCCAGGCAGGCGGCGGAGCGGCGGGGAGAAAAACGAGGGATCATGCGGCGCGGCGGTCTTCAGTTTTGAGAACTCTGTCACGATAGAGTTTCAAATGCGGGAAGCAATATGCCGGGCCGTGGTTTACAAACATCTTACCCCCGGCTCACACGGACAAAAAAAACTGTCGCCAGAACCGTGCCCCGGAAGATCATCGGCGCATCATGAGCCACTCGCCCGCCCGCACGTTTTCCGAAGGCATTCTCAGCGACCAGCCGTGGGGAAAACTCACCTGGCTGGCCTCGCGTGAACTTAAAAACTCGACAACGATGACCTTCGGCCGCGTGACGATCCCGGCGGATCAAACCAACCCGCGCCATCGTCACCCGAACTGCGATGAAATTCTCCACCTTCTCTCAGGCCGGCTCGAACACAGCCTGGGAGATGAAAAATTCCTGCTCCATCCCGGCGACACGATCTCCATTCCCGCCGGCCAGTGGCACAACGCCCGCGCGCTGGACGGCATGGACGCGGAGATGGTGATCTGTTTCTCGTCCGCAGACCGGCAGACGGAGTTTGAGACGTGAGGCGGCCGCCCTCGAAAAGCCCAGCGACCTCCCCCCGCTCCAGCGTCACATCCGGGCGGGCTTTTTTGAAGGCTGGAGCACACGCGTCCCGTGTGTCGGTTGCGGTGTTTCGCCGCAGTCTGTCCCGGAAGCCCACGCCGGGTCTGCCGTAGTCTGTGGAATGACGTGGGCGACAGCACGTTTTCCCACGAGGACACGGACAATAGCACGCGGGATGCATGCGATCCCTCCATGCCATGCCTGCGCACTTCACTTCTTTGCCATCACGTCCTGGCGTCTTGGATGGCGTCGAAGCGTGGCCTGAAATAGCCTATGACGCTCGCGCCGCTGCGCACGCAAATCTGCGTGTGCGTGTGGCGGTGAAAGCCCGCACCTTGGTAGATGGGAACACCTTCGACAAACGCGGCGCGCACGGAGTCGAAACCTGGCAGGGCGGAGTTGGCCCTCCACTCGTGCAGATAATTGATCACCGAGCAGTCCAGATAGCGAAGCGGGTGATCCGTTCCGACACCGCGGTTCACCGGCATGCGCTGGCCCACTTCGCGCAGACGCATGGCCATGTCCTGATGTGCGTCGGCCACGAGCTGGATGGACTGTGCCTCCAGGAGATCGAGGCAGTTGCTTGGATCAATCACGGCGCCCAGCACAAACGGCTCGCGCACAGGTTGCGCGGTTCGTTTGCCGTGTCTGGCGGCGATCTGCGACCAGGCCAGCGCACGCCCCGGATTGTTCTCCCAGAAGTAGATGCCGGTTCCCAGCCAGTCATACGGATTGGTGCTCGGCTTGAGATCGAGCCGTCCTGCCAGCACCTCTTCGCCGATCTCACGGTCACAACCGTGAAAGCCCAGGATGAACGAAGGAGCCTTCATTCCCCTTTGCCGCCGTAGCGCTTCGACAGAACGCCTTGTTTGTCCAGGATGCCGGCCTTGATAAGGAAATCACGTGACTGCTTGCGTGTTCGCAGATTCTTGCGCGCCCAGCTCTTCATCTGGAGCAGATCCCGGTCGATTTCCTCCTTTGAACGATAGTAAATGACGTGACTCATGGCGCGAGGGTAGCCACTTCTTCCCGCCGGTCAATTCCAGCGTCCCTCACTTCTCCACCATCACATCCGGGCGGACTTTCTTGAAGGCTGGAGCACACGCCTCATGCGTGGCGGCTGCGGTGTCCTCACTGCTCTACTTTCACATCTGGACGTTGCTTCTTGAAGGCGGCCAGAGCGGCATCGGAGGGTATGCCGCCTCTGAGCGTCAGACGCTTGAGTTTCTTCAAACCGGCCAGGACCGGCAGGGCTTCATCAGGGAGCGGGGATGCCCAATCGTAGGTCATGCCGGCGAGATCCCGCAGCTCGGCCAGGCCCGCCCAGGCAGCGTTGGCAACACTGCCATAGACGTCCAAGCCTTTGAGTTTTTTGAAATGCGCCAGCGCGGCGATGTCTTCCGCAGCCTCGACTTCGTAGGAGATTTGAACGACGAACACATTTGGAAAGGCGGGCGCGATGACAGGGGCGATCTCGCGCAGGGGTCGTCCAGAGAGCTTGTTGACACCGAGAAATTCGATGTGGGGCATCGGCGTGGCGGCCAGTCCGGCTGGAGTGATCTTGGTGGAGTTGATGGAGAGCCTCCTTATCTGTTTCATGCCATGGATCGCTGGCAGGCAGGCGTCGGTGATGCGGGTGGCTTCGAGATTCAGTGCTTCGATCTTTGACAGTTTGGCGATGCCCGGCACGGCAGCATCAGTGACGGGGCATTTCCAGGTTCGGATGCTGGAGAGCTGCGGAAGGGCGGCCAGTTGATCCAGCGTGGATCCGGTGAAGGACGGACATTCGTTGATGTCCAGCCGTGAGAGGCCGCGCAGGCCAGTCAGATGAGGGATGAATGCGTCGCTGAGGTTCAATCTGTAAAGCAGCAGTTCGGTGAGACCGGGCAGGGTGCGGATGAAGGCGAGGTCGTCGTCCTTCAAATCGAAACCACTCAGTTGCAGATAGCGCAGCTTGGACAGGCCGGCGAGCACTTGGAAGTCCGCTGCGGCAGGCGTCCCATTTTTACAAAAACGCGCATCAATGGAGATGTGATTGACGCTGATTTTGCCTTTGGGCAGCTCCTCCAACTTGGAAATGTGCTTCTCATCGACCCACAGCGAGGATTTGCTCCAGTTGCTCAAAACCCACTCTGCCGCCTTGCGGTCATCACCTTTGATGTTTTTGGGCGGTTCATTTGTCTTTGATGCCGTTGGAGCCGGCGTCTCCTTCATCGGAACGGCGGCGGCAGGAGCTGTCGCTGCCGCCGCAGCAGGAGCAGACGGCACGGGAATCGTCCCCAAGCTCTCGCGATACGTCTTCACCGCCACGGCATCGGGAATGCGGCCGGCTTTGGTGAGGTCGGCTTCGACCTGTTTGAGGCGCGTGGTGTAAGGCGTGAGCAGGGCGGTGTGGTTGGCGGTGCGTTGTTCGTCGAGCTTCGCCAGGCTGGTGCGGTAGATGGTGCGCAGGTTTTTCAGCGCTTCGGGTGTCTTCGCATCGTCGGTGGCGGGCACGGGCTGCTTCGCTTCCAGCAGTTTCTTTTCGGCGGTGAGGGCCAGCACGGTGTCGAGTTGACCGGCGCTCTGCGCGGCGGCGGCGGCGCGGTCGAGACCGGCGAGGTAGCCCGCGTTCAGCTTCGCCACATCAGCGTCGTAGATGCCGGTGACGCGTTCGAGGAGGAGCTTGTCGTATTGCTGCTGGAGGGTGGTGAGTTCGGGAGGGAGCGTGACGGCTGGCGGCGCTGCGGGTGGAGCGGGAGCGGCGGAGGCTTGAGCCACGACAGCGGCTGGAGATGTCGTGTCGTCGAGGATTTGGTATTCGATGTCGCGGAAGGTGACGGCTTCAGCAGCCACGCAACCAAAGTTCCCATCTTTGTAAGTCGAATCGATAAAGCTGCCCAGTTCCTTCTCTCCCAGCCATGCTTTCAGTTCATCTCCGATTGCACTGAAACCAAGAACGACACCCTCGGCAGGAATGTTGGCGACGGCCCCTTCAAACCTCTTGAGGTGGTCATATTTGAACGGGGCTGTTGTGGTGTTGACCCGTAGGAGCAGAACATCCTTACCCTTTATCTCCAACTGGTAGAAACCCGCATCGCTAATGCGCAGCGCCACTCCTTGCGCCAATCCATCTGGCCCCTCCAGGCGAGCACGAATGGCGCAGTCTGAAGCTGTCCGCTTGGATCGCAGTCGTGAACCACCTATCACCCATGCGTCCCCCTTTTGGGCCACGCCTTTGTTCGACCAAAAGTCCACCTTCGGGTCGAGCTTCACCCACTTCGTCGGATCAGGCTTGCGGGCTGGCGAGGGAGCAGCCGGAGCGGACTGGCCGAGCTGAGTGTCGGGAGCCAACTTTGGTTTTGTGTTGGTTTGGGCGACGAGGATGGGCTTCGCAGGTGGAGCGGCTTGAATAGTGGTCCGCACAGTCCCCTGTGCGGTGGTGTTCGATGGCTCGTCAGACCGCACAGAGGACTCCCTCCGGGGCTTCGCAGGTGCGGACCACTTTGGCGCGGCAGCATCTTGGGGTGCGGTGGCTGTGACACCGCTTTCGTCGGCGCGACCGACTGCTGTGGCACCGGCCGCCGTGGCGCGGGATGGCGCGGATGACGGCTTGAGCACCATGAAGGCTCCGGTGGCGAGGACGGCGGCGGTGGAGGCGAGGGCGATCATGGTGGCTTTCGATTTTGAGTTTCGCGGACGGGTGGAGGATGGATCAAGCGGAGCGCGGATGCCCTCGTCCGCTGTCTGGGTTTCGGTACCTTGTGGTGACGATTGCTGTTGGCGGACGGGGGCGTCCGCGCTCCGCACGAGCGGCAGGGTGAGGATGGCGTCGAGATCGTGACGAATCGCTCCGCTGCTCTGATAGCGTTCCTCGCGATCCATCTTCATCGCCTTGAGGATGATGGCGTCAAAGCGCGGATCGATGCCGACGCGGTGGCTGGGGAGGTCAAACGCGCCGCGTGGTACCTCCCCGGTGAGCATGTGGTAGAGCATGACGCCGACGGCATACAGGTCCGCGCGTGCATCGACCTGTGAGCCGAACACGAGCGCCTCGGGCGCGATGTAATCGGGCGTGCCCATCGCCATGCCGGTCTTGGTGAGGCCGGAGGCGCCGGGTTCATCGATCTTGGCGAGGCCGAAATCGGCCACTTTCACCGCGCCTTCGCGGTTGATGAGGATGTTGGCCGGTTTGATGTCGCGATGGATGACGCCGTGGCTGTGCGCGTAGCCGAGCGCGTCACACACATGCGCGGCGATGGCGAGCGCGTGCTCCGGCGGCAGACGGCCCTGCGTCGCGATCATCCGCGACACATCGGAACCGTCCACATACTCCATGACGATGTAGAGCTGGCCTTCGGCGGTTTCCCCAAAGTCATGGATGGCGACGATGCCGGGATGGATGAACTTCGCCATGACCTGCGCCTCGTTCTTGAAGCGTTCCAGATAGCTGGCGTCTTCGCCCTCCATCTGGGGCGGCAGGATTTTGATGGCCACCAGACGATTGAGCGACTTCTGTCTGCCTTTGTAAACCGCGCCCATGCCACCACGGCCCAGCAGGAATTCGACTTCATATTGCGGCAGCAGCCTGGAGAGATGCTCCGCGCTCGGCGGCAGCCACATGAAGCCGCCGCCAGCAGAGCGCTGGTAGCCGGTGGGCGTAGGGCCAGGGGTGGATGCGTCGGACATGCGGCAGCAGTTTTACGAAGGCGGGCGTGGAAGCGCAAGCAGCGTATTCCTGTGGCAGTGATCCAGGAGTGTGGCCATCCACATGCGCCCCTGGCATCGTCAAGGCACGTCCTTTTCCACGACCTCTTCAGGCAGCAGCAGCTCACTCGCATCTCGCGCCAGGCACGGAGGCACGGTCATGAGCAGACGGTTGCCGCCGCTGTGCTTGAAGCTCCACAGTTGGCCGTCCTGGCCTGCGGGCACCTTCACGCTGAAGTAGCCGGGCTTGGCGGCAAAGGTGTGCGCGGTTTTGCCGGCGGGATCGAGCAGGAAGCCCTCGCCCTCGGCGAAACCGCCGATGACCGCCGTGCCTTTCGGCACGTAGAAATAGAGATGCCATCGGCCGTGGAGTTTCGCGGGCTGCTCCGTGCTGCTCACGACCGTCATCGGCGTGCTGTCGGGCCATGTGATGAGCGTTCCCTGTCCTGAGTCACTCACTTCGAGTCGATGAAGCCCGGGGAATTTTGTTTCCAGCTTCAACTCGTGCTTCTGCTTGTCCGGCTCGATCTCCAGATGCGCCACAGACTTCGATTCCGCCTCCGCGAGCGGGTACAGCTCCAGCTTCGCCGTGCCGCGGTTCTGGTAGATGATGCCCGCAGTGCCGCCTAGCGTCAGCGTGGCCGGTTCTTTGTCGGTCCATGTCCAGAAATCGCGAACGCCGCGCAGGTAAAGGCCCGCATTGCCACGCGGCATGGTTGGCAGCTTCAGTTTCGACGCGGGCACGAGATTCATGCTGAAGGACACCGGCTCGAAGTCGAGCAACTTCCGGCGCTCGATGCCGTCGCGCACCATCGCGGTGATTTGATCACGCGTGAAGAGCTCGTCGCTCTTCCACGGGTTCGTCGCGTCAGGATCGCTGTATCTGGCGAGCGGCGGGAGCTGCACCGTCTTGTCGCGGTTGGGAATGTCGCGCCACAGCGCCTTCGTGTGCACCATGCCGGTGTGGCGCGTGCGCCAGAGGAAGCGGAACAGCGCCTCGAAGGCCGCCTGCCGTTCCTTGCCCGCCGCGCTGCTGTAGTCGAGGTAGAGGCCGCAGTAGTGTGTGTAGAGCGCCAGATCGTCCAGCCGGGCCAGCGTGGCGCCATCCTTCGTCAACGCGCGTGCTGCATCGAGCTGCCGCCACATGCGGCCGATGAGATCATCGCTCAGCGCGGACTTCTTCGTGCCGTCGAGCAGCGTGTAGAATTCCCACATCGGCTCGCGTGCCGCACCGAAGCTTTTGTCGAAGAAATCATCCACCAACGCCTCGATTTGGTCCGCCTCCTTCACATCCCACAGCATGCGCGCGGCGAGGTAGCAGCCGAGGCCGTTCGGTCCGGCGTTGTCGCTGGCCTCCGCGGACATGTAGCGCGCGCCCTGCGAGTGAAAATGCGGGATCGTCGTGCGCAGGTAGCCGATGTTGCTGCCGCGTGACGCACCCGGCAGATCGCGGTCCCAGGTGCTCACGCTGTAGTATTCGCGGATGCCCAGCGTGCGCGCCTTCGCGTTCCAACCGGCGAGCAACTGGTCGATCGTGTAGCCGCCGCGGATGAACCCCGTCGCCACGCTGATCACCACCTGCGGATGCGCCTCGATGGAGGGCGGCGGCGAATGCTCGTTGTAGGCATACATACCGATGATGCGGCCCGGATGCGCTTTGTTCACGGCCTCGGCCACTTCGTTGGCCAGCAGCAGCGCGCGGTCGGTCACGCTGCCAATCTTGGCGCACTCGGCGCACTCGCACCAGCCGCCGCCGTCGCTCGGATCACATGAGATCGAGTCGAGCTCCGGTTTCGCGGCAAATTGTGCCAGCGCGTCGGCGATCACGAGCTTTCGCAGTCCGTTGTTCGCGATGCAGAACTTCGGTTTCCGCCGCTCGCCGTTCACCAGCGCGAGATACTCGGGATGCGCGGCGAATTCCTTCTCGTTGCGATGCAACATGCCGTCATACGCGTGACCGGAGCTCAATTGGATGCCCGAGGTGGCGCGATTGCGGCGGTTCCATTCGGCGCAGACCGCCTCCCGTTCCTTCAACACGCCAAATCCAGCCCAGATGCGCCGTGCGTGATAGTCCGGTGATTCCTTCACATCGACATCGACGCTCAGCGTCGGCGTGCGCGGCACGATCTCCCATTTCTTGCCGGGAAAAAACTGCCGGAAACCGCAACGGTGCAGCAAATCCCACACCGCATGCTCCACCGCCGCCGACGTGCGTCCGACGATGACCAGCCGGTCCTTCTCCGACCGCATCGTGTAGTCTTCGCGCTCTGTTGGCGGCACGTCACCCGGCGTGAGGCCGAGGAACAGCCCGCGTGGCTCGCCTGAGGACTGGATCTCAAACCTCGCGCCCGTGATGCGTTCCAGCATCACCGCCAGCTCCTCCGCCATCGGCCTGAGCGGCTCATCCTGGATCACCACCGGCAGCAAAGCCCGCCCGCCATCTGTCAGAGCGACACTATCCGCACGAAGCGAATGAGCAAATGCAAGGGTGGCGATGGTGATGAGGCGACGCATCCCGGATCAACGGCGCGTCAGCGGCATTTATCCCATTTTTTACTGCGACCAGCGCGCGCCGGGGGACAGGCCCACATGCCAGTCGCGCAGATGCATGTCTGAGTAGTCGGTCTTGCCGTGGGCGCCGATCATCCTGGCGCCGGTGGCACGTTTCCAGACCTTGCTGAAGCTCTCCGCCGTGTGGCAGCCCCAGCTCTTGCAGTAGGCGCTGTTGAGGATGGCGCCGCCGTTGATCTTGCGCAGGTCGTTCTGGTGCAGCCACGCGCCGGAGGTGGCGTAGGTCTCGGAGCTGTAGTCGAACATGAAGCTGTACATGTTCGAGTGACCGAAGTACTCGAAGCCGGAGACTTTCATGCTGCCGCGTCTGGGTCCGTGGTTGATGTAGTTGACCAGCTCCCCCGTGCTGCGGAACCACACGAGATTGATATAAGGGTACGCTTTCGGCACGGACTCGATGTTCTGCATCAGCGGCTGGTGCTCCTCCGCCGCGCGGCGCACATAACCGTCGCGATACACCAGCCAGGTGATGTGCGTGCCGGGAGGCGCGGACTGGTGGATCTCCTGCATGCGCACGCGGGCGGTGCGGATGAAGTTGCCCCACCAGCGGTCATGCTGCTCGCCCGGCTTGCGCAGGTTTTCAAATCGCCGGACGGCAGGCCCGCCGCTGACGACGAGATATTCGGTGTCGGCGGCGGCCTTTGTCACAAGGCCGCAGGTGAGCAGGAAAATCGCGGAAAAAAACGTGCGGGTCATGACGGCGTGGAAATGCCTGGGTTACTTCAGCTCAACCAGCTTGATGTCCTTGAATTGGACCGTCATCGGCCCGCCGACGTGGATTTGCAATGCCAGCAGGCCTTCCTTGGCACCTGCTGCGGTCTCGTCGGTCACATCGACGGTTTGCATGCCGTTGATGAAGTGTTGAAGGTGTCCGCCTTTGGCGATGATCTTGTACTCGTTCCAGTCCTCGCTCTTGATCCCGGCCTGGATGGCGTCGGACTCACCCACGCTGCCGGTGACCTCGATGTTCGGGCCTTTCTTCACGTTCCCCTTCTTGTCGGTCGTTTCCTTGTCACCTTCGTGAATGACGACCTTCTGGCCGCGTAGTGCGAGGATGCCGCGGGCCTTCTCCTCATACAAAATGCCGCTATAGGTCTTGCCGGCCTCGAAGTCGGCCTGATAACCGCTGATCACGGGGCCTTGCGCGCCTTTCTCCAATTCCTTGCTGCGGTACTGGATGCCGGAGTTGCCGCCGATCATCTTGTACTTCAGCGTCAGCTCGAAATCCTTCACTGTGCCGGCGCGCCAGACGAGGAAGGTGTTATGCTTGAGGATGGATTTGGCCGGGTTTGCGGGGTCGGCGGGGGTCTTGCCGGTGATCGTGCCGTCCTGCACGCTCCACAGGTCCTTGTTGCCGTCCCAGCCGGTGAGATCCTTGCCATTGAAGATTTGTTTTTCCTCCGCGCCTGCAAGTGAGACGGCGGTGAACAAAACGGCGAGTGTGAGATGCGGTTTCATGATCGAATCGGGTGGGGCGGACGAGGTTTAACGCGAAGGCGCGGGAATGTCCATCGCTTTGCGCTGATGGGATCAGGAGGTCGTGCCGTTTTCAGTGTGAATACTTTAGTCTGTGGTTGGGGGTGGTCATCGGGCAAATAATAACACATGAAGCACAGGCAGGTATTGTCCGAGTTGCTGCGTGAACTGCGGCAGCAGGCTGAAATGAGCCAGGAGACGCTGGCTGACAAAGCGGGCCTTCATCGTACCTACATCAGCCAGCTTGAGCGTGGGCTAAAAAGTCCCACCCTGGATGTGCTTGACGCGTTGGCGCGGGCTCTCGGCATCACACTGAAGACGTTCCTGGCGCAGTACTCACGGAGGTTCGGCTCGTGAGATGACTTACCTCATGCGGCAGCTTCGAGAAATTCAAGTGGCGCGCTGTGATGGCACGACCTGTTCGGTGGCGTCCAAGTTCTTCGGCGAAGCCATCGCCATTTTCAATGAACGCATCTCGAAGCTGGCTGAGTTTGAAATCGACATCTCCCGGCTGTTGGGCATGCGAAACTTGAGCGCCTTCGTGGGCGAGCTTTATGGGGCATCCGTGATCAAGGCGGCGGATGGGCTGTTCCGCAAGAATCCGCATCAGGATGGCTACCCCGATTTGCTGGTCATGGATGGCAAGGGCAGGCAGGCGTGGAATGACCTGTCCGCTAGGCTGCGTGACAAGAAGCCATTCAGCCCGTTTCCTGCCGGCGGCATTGAGATCAAGGCCACCGTGGGCAGTGTGCCCGCTCCAAGTTGGTTTCAGGTTCGCGGTCAGGAGAAACCGGATATTGGCGACCGCCGGATCGCCTTTTTAAGAGGTTACGATTGGAAGGCACATCATCGCGGCACGAACAACCTTTTGGGCTTACTGTGGGATTTCGAAAACGGGGTGCCTTGTATAGCGGCAGTCTTCTACTCGGCCAGTCTCCAGCAGAAAGACTGGGGTGGGATCATACAGCCGCGCGAGGGTGGTGGCAACACAACCAGTGTCTCGATCATGACACGGCAGGGCGTGCGGAAAATGTATGACGGCTGGCTCTATGTGCGTGATGCGCCGGAATATCGGAGCTTTCTGGATCGCTACAACGGTGGCACTGCGTTTCAGGCCGATTTGGCGAGCGGCAGAGTCGAGTTTTGAAACAGCGGGAGATCGGCGGTGGCCCAGTCGCTTTTGAAAACATCGTCCGATTTGCCGGAAAGCACCTTCACCCATGCGCTGAACATAACTTCCAGCCCGCGTGGTGGAATGCTTTCACCGATGATTTCATAGATCAGCCCCGTGTTCACTTTCCTGCCATCCTTGCGTGCGAATTGAAAATCAAAATCGGTGATCGTGTGCAGCATCAGCGCCTCTTTCAATGAAAGGACGCGGTGCTGTTCGGGATGAAGTTTGTTGTCGCTGCAAGCGTAGGCGAGATTTGTGGTGAGGGCGCTGGCAGGCAAATCCCAGCTCATTCGTTTGTAAGCGCTGGTGTAGCCGCGCATCAAGCGGTGGCCGTTCACATCTTTTACCCAAGGACGTGGCAGAAGTTTGCCACAGCGAAGGCAGCACAAGGGCGTGTCACGAGAGGAACGATTGATGCCGCCGGCGTCCCTGAAATTGCCATGCGTCGGATTCTGATCAAAGCCGCAAGCCACGCATTGATTGTCGAACGCCCCCTTTTCCGGCGGCGTGTGACGCACCCAAAAATATTTGTCGGCATCCAGCAGCGGCACGAAGTGCAGCGCGTCCTCCCCGCGTGCCGTGGCAGCATTGGCAGCATCAAGAGGCGGCATGTGGGCGATGACATCCCGCACCGTGACCCAAGGCAGTCTGCCTGTGCTGGGGCGCTGCGCATGAGTGGGCGGCGGGAAAACGGTACGTCGTCTGTGATACAATGCCAGCATCCCCGCATCGCGTGAGAAAACCGTGATGAGCCGCTGCCGACGCTGCGGCACCCCATAATCGGCAAATTCCACCACTTGGGCCTCGCCATCGTAATCTTCTCCGAGTTCCTCCCGCACCAAGTCGAGAATCGGCACCATCCGGCCTGATTCATCTTCGATGAGCGTGTTCTCCATCTCCGGCACATTTTCAAAGACGATCAGCCGTGGCTTCAACGTGCGAGCGATCTTGAGCGTTGGAATGACCAGCCTGTTCCGCACATCGAGCGGCGGCTTGCGGCCTTCTCTCACTGCTTGCAGCAGCTTGCCACGGCCATTTTTTGACATGCCCTGGCATGGCGGTGTGGCGAACAGGATGTCGAGTTCGCTATTACCCAGCCGTTTTTGCGTCTCGTTCACAACCCGCTCCCAGAGATGCCAGATGTCGCCGCTCAAAGCATGGGTGTCGGGAAAATTCGCCTGATAGACCTGGTGCCGGTCTTCCAGCAGTTCACAAGACACCAGCATCTTCACCGGCAGCCGTTGAAAGGCGAGGTCGCCTATGCCGGCGGAGGAAAAAAGGCTGATCGCGGTCAGATGCATGAGAATAAAATCCTCTGGTTCATCATGGCAGAACTTCCAAGCATGGCAACATCACACGCACTTCGTCAAGGCTGTGATTGCCGTTGGATATGCGAGTGTTAAAAGCGGTGCATGCTCAAACTCCTCTCCTCGCCGCTGCTCTGGCGCGTGCTTGTCATCATCTGGGCCGCAGTGCTCTGGTGGTTGTCCTCGCAGAGCAAGCTGCCCTCGCCCGCGAAGTTCGAGGGCATCGACAAGATCGAGCACACCCTCTATTTCGCCGCCGGGGGCATGTGCTTTCTCCTCGGCCTGCGCACGGCCGGTTTCGCCCGGAAAACCACATCCGCCATTCTTTTGACCGTGCTGTTCTGCGCCATCACCGGCCTTCTTGATGAATGGCATCAAACCTTCACCCCCGGACGCAGCGGTGGCGATGTTTGGGACTGGGCCGCCGACACTCTCGGCGGATTCGTCGGCGCGTGGCTGGTGCTGGGCGTTCAGAACTTGGTGGCGCGATCAACCTGAGAACCTGGCAGCCATTGGGATTGCGGAGTTCGCGGGTGGGGCGCGAAGCGTACGTTTGTGCTGCCCGGGCGTCATTCTTTGCACATGACAAACAGGGTTCCTGTGTCGAATTGCACGCACCATGAGCACCGTGATCCCGCAAGTGTACGACACGCCTGTCTTCCGCATGGCCTGCCAGCAGTTCGACCTGGTGGCCGACTTCCTCGACATCCCGGCCACCGCGCGCGACCGGCTGAAATTTCCGAAACGCAGCGTCAGCGTGGCCATGCCGGTGCGGCGTGACGACGGCAGCACGACCGTCTTCATGGGCTACCGCGTGCAGCATCACCTCACGCTCGGCCCCACGAAGGGCGGCGTGCGTTTTCATCCTGAAGTCACGCTCGGTGAAGTCGCGGCCCTCGCGATGTGGATGAGCTGGAAGTGTGCGCTTACCGGCCTGCCGTATGGCGGTGCGAAAGGCGGCGTGACCTGCAATCCGCGCGAGCTGTCCACCGGGGAGCTGGAGCGTGTGACGCGCCGCTACACGCAGGAACTGATTCCTTTCATCGGCCCGCAGATCGACATCCCCGCGCCGGACATGGGCACGAACGAGCAGACGATGGCGTGGATGATGGACACCTATTCGCTGCAAACCGGCCACTGCGTGCCGGCGGTGGTGACTGGCAAGCCCGTGAGCCTCGGTGGCTCGCTGGGACGCCGGGAATCGACCGGACGCGGTGTGGCCTATTTAATTTCACGCGCGATGGACACGCTTAACATCGCCGCGAACACCGCGACGGCGGTCGTGCAAGGTTACGGCAACGTTGGCGCTGTCGCCGCCGCGTCGCTGTCGCGCATGGGGCTGAAGGTGGTCGCCGTGGGGGATGCGTTCGGGGCGCTGCACAACGCGGAGGGCATCGACTTAGCGAAGCTGGACGCGCATGTGGCCAAGACGCGGAGCATCGTGGGCTTTGAGGGGGCGGAGGCCATCAGCAATGAGCAATTGCTCGTGACTCCGTGTGACGTGCTGGTGCCCGCCGCTCTCGAACGTCAGATCACCGCCGAAAACGCGGCGAAGATCCAATGTCGTATCCTCGCCGAAGGCGCGAACGGCCCGACGACGCCGGAGGCGGACGCGATCATCGCGCAGCGGCCGGAGATCTTTGTGATCCCTGACATCCTGTGCAACGCGGGGGGCGTGATCGTGTCCTACTTTGAATGGGTGCAGGACTTGCAGAGCTTCTTCTGGGACGAGGGGGAGGTGATGAGCAAGCTCTACCGCATCCTGGAGCATTCGTTTGTGCAGACGCTGAACTTCAGCAAGAAGCGCAAGGTGAGCATGCGCTTCGCGGCGCTGAGCCTGGGCATCAAACGCGTGCATGAGGCGAAGGCGATCCGCGGGCTGTTCCCGTGATCACGTGCCGCAGAACGTCTGATAAACGTCTGAACCTTCCGGCGCAGGCGCGGCGTATTCGGACTGTGGTTCCGAATCGTCGTAGGGTTTCGCCAACACGGCGAGCAGGCGTCCCATGACACTCAAATCACCCTGTTCCGCCGCGGCGAGGGCTTCTTCCACCTTGTGATTGCGCGGGATGAAGGCGGGATTGCTGCGGCGCATCAGCCCGGCGGCTTCATCGGCGGATTGCGGCTGCTGGCGCAGACGGGCCTGCCAGCGTGGATGCCATTCAGTTCCGGCGGTGGCGTCGGCGAGGTGACGGAAGGTGTTGGTGAAGTCGGCCTCCGTTTCCTGCATCCAGTCGAGCAGGCTTTGGATCAATGCCGCGTCGCCGCTGTCTTCGGTGAACAGGCCGAGCTTTGCGCGCATGCCGGCGAGCCAGTGGCGCTGGAAGCGGCCCGCGAAGCTCGCAACCGCCGCGTTGGCGGTCTCGATGGCCTGCTTTTCATCGTCGTGCAGCAGCGGCAGCAGAGCCTCGGCGAGGCGGGCGAGGTTCCACTGCGCGATGCGCGGCTGGCTGCCATACGCGTAGCGGCCATGGCGGTCGATGGAGCTGAACACGGTGGCGGGATCATACGCGTCCATGAACGCGCAGGGGCCATAGTCTATCGTCTCGCCGGAGAGCGCCATGTTGTCCGTGTTCATGACGCCATGGATGAAGCCGACGTGCATCCATTTCGCGATCAGCGCGGCCTGGCGTTCCATCACGGCTTCGAAGAAGGAGAGGCAGGGCTTTTCAGCGTCCACGAGATCCGGGTAGTGGCGGCGCAGCGTGTGATCCGCCAGCGCTTGCAGCACATCCTTCTCGCCACGAGCCGCGGCGTATTCAAACGTGCCGACGCGGATGTGGCTGGCGGCGACGCGTGTGAGCACGGCCCCACGCAGGCGCTCCGCGCGCCACACGTCCTCGCCCGTCGTGACCACCGCGAGACTGCGCGTGGTCGGGATGCCGAGCGCGTGCATGGCCTCGCTGATGATGTGTTCGCGCAGCATCGGCCCCAGCGCGGCGCGGCCATCGCCACGACGCGAAAACATCGTCGGGCCGGGGCCTTTGAGCTGGATGTCGAAACGTTCGCCGCGCGGCGTGATGTGCTCGCCCAGCAGGATCGCGCGCCCGTCGCCGAGCATGGTGAAGTGGGCGTATTGATGCCCCGCGTAGGCCTGCGCCAGCGGATCGGCGCCGGGCGGCAAGGAGTTGCCGGCAAAGACGGCGGGATCATTCAACGCGTCCGCATTGAGTCCGAGAAATTCGGCCAGAGGTCGATTGAGCACGACCATTTTCGGCTCACGCACCGGCGTCGGCTCGATGCGTGCGAAAAGCGCCTGCGGCAGGCGCGCATACGAATGATCGAAATTCCAGCCAGCGTGTGGTGAGAACGCGGTTGCCGGGCTTGAAGCGACGGTTGCACCCGATGCCATGGGCTGTCAGGGATTCTCCTTGCGCATCGTTCTCTTGATGCGGACAAAGTCTATTTGCGTCCCGCCTCCGTTCATGGTGCCTGCGTAGGTTTGGGAGTTGGCGTAGATCTTGACCTCGTCGTCCGAAACAGCCTCCCACCTGCCGTTGAGCCGGCCCGCGCAGGTGCCGTCCACATTGAACACCTGGGTGTCGATGCGCTTTTGCGTGGGTGTGTCGAACACGGCCCATTTGGAGGAGGTCAAGTTCGCCGCCAAGGCGGCGCGTTTGGACGCGCCTGTCGTGGCATTTCCGGTGGCTTGCTTTGGCGGAAAGAGGTGATTCAAAGCTTCCTTGGCTGCGACGGCCGTTTCGAGGTCGCCGGCTTGAGTCGCTTTTCGAATAAGTTGCTGAAGAGCCTCAGCATGACGTTTCTTTACAGGGTCGAGGGCCTGTGCTGTTGCTGCCTCATAGTCCCTTTGCAGTCGCTCGTAGTCGGACTTGTAGGTTCCAGATTGAGCGAATGCCGAGGCGGTGAGGGCGGCGAGCGTTGCAAGCACGAGTTTCTTCATTGGGCTGGCGGGCTGAGGTCGATGCGCGGAAGTTCTAATGAGGATCAAGGACGACGTGGTGCCCAAAGTCTTTGGACAAGCTTTATTGCAAAGCCCCGGCGCGTGTCGAGAAAATTGAACTGACAGGCTGTGACGCGGATTGATGGCTGGGTCACGTTCAGCCCAGAACTTCCGTCGGACATTGCGGCAGCGAGGCGAGGAAGGCGCGGCCGTAGGGCTTGGTGAGGATGCGATTGTCGAGGATGGCGCAGATGCCTTTGTCGTTCGCCGTGCGAATGAGACGGCCGACGCCCTGGCGGAGTTTGAGGATGGCCTCCGGCACGCTGTATTCGGTGAAGGCGTTGAGGCCTTGTTCCTCGAGGTGCTCGATGCGCGAGGCGGTGAGCGGATGATCGGGCACGGCGAAGGGCAGGCGCGTGATGATGACGTTGCTGAGCGATTCACCCGGCACATCGACGCCGGTCCAGAAGCTGTCGGTGCCGCACAGGACGCTGTGCGTGTCGTTCTTGAACTCGGCGAGCATTTGATGCCGCGGCATGCCGCGGCCTTGCACGAGCAGACGCCAGCCGCGTTTTGCGCAATGTGCCTCCAGTTTGTCGGCCAGAGAGGTCATCTGGCTGTAGCTGGTGAACAGCACGAACGCACGGCCGATGCTGAGGTCGATGAAATGCGTGATCCAGTGCTCCAATTTGTCGAGATAGCCCGGCTCGGAAGGCAGCGGCATTTTTTTGAGCAGATAGAGCTTCATCTGCTTCTTGAAATCGAAGGGGCTCTCGATGCACGCGGCGGCGGCGTCCTCGGCGCCGACGCGGTTGCGGAAGTAGTTCAATTCCTCGTCGTCGCCGACGCCGAGCGTGGCGCTGGTGAAGACACAGGCTTTGTGGCTGGCGAAAAAGATCTGCCGCAGGCGCGGTGCGACATCCACCGGCGCGGTGTGGAAGGCGATGGTGTGATGATCCGCGCCGGTGCGCTCCACCCAGTGGACGTGATCCTCGTTCTCCTGGTCGAGGAAGGCCTTCAAGCCGAGGCGGACGGCGGTGAGGCGCTTGGCCAGATCGTGCAGTTCTAGTTTCGTGCCTTCTTTGTCAACGGCGTCGCCGGCCTTGTTGGCGCGTTGCGCGAGACGTTGCAGCGGCAGGGAGAGGGTGTCCTCGACGAGGCCGGCCTCACGCACGCGGAACTCGCGGCCGACGGCGTTGAATTTGCAGCTCGCCTCGGCGGCGCGGAAAAAGTTGTCCACGCTCTCCAGCGTCTGCAACACCTCGCGCACGCCGTCCTTGTCGCCGACGAGCTGGAAGAAGCCTTTGCGCGTCTTCGGATTGTGCAGGCGGCCGAGCTCGAATTTGAGGTTCGATTCGCTGATGTGGAGGCCGAAGGCGCGCGCGGCGACGTTTTCGATGGTGTGCGCCTCGTCGAGGATGACGAAGTCACGCGGGAAAAGGAAATTGCAGTCCTCGGAGAGGGTTTCGTCGGCGGAGGCGAGCAGCGTGAAGAAAAGCGTGTGATTCAGCACGATGACATCCGCAGCATCCATGCGGCGGCGGGTGTCCTGATACCAGCAGCGGCTGCCGGGCGGGCAGCGGCGCGGCGTGCAGGCATGAGGTTCGCTGCAAACCATCGACCAGACGCGTGCGCTGGGGGTGAAATCGAGATCGCTGAGCGTGCCGTCCTCGGTTCCGGCCACCCAGTCGAGCAGGAGCTTCAATTCGGAGGCCTCGGAGGTCGAAAAGAGGTCGCCTGCTTCGTTGAGCGCACGTTTGAGGCGTGTGGGGCAGATGTAGTTGCCGCGGCCTTTGAGGATCTCGGCGTGGAAGTTGCCGACGATCTGTTTGACGATGGGAATGTCCTTCGAGATGAGCTGCTCCTGCAGGTTGATCGTGTGCGTGCAGATGATGGCCTTGCGTTTCTGCTCCAGCGCGAAGGTGACGGCGGGCACGAGGTAGGCGAGCGATTTGCCGACGCCGGTGGCGGCCTCGCACACGAGCGCATGATTGCCATCGAGCGCCGCACCAACGAGTTCCGCCATGCGCTGCTGCTGCGGGCGATATTCGAACTGCGGTGACTCGGACAGCTTGCCGTCTTCCGAAAACGCCAGACGCATGCGCGGCGCGAGCGGCGGATGGCTCCGGCGCGGCGCGTGGCTGCCTTCTTCGTGGTCTTCGGCGACGTAAAACATGCGGGGGCTGATAGCAGAGAGCGGAGGGCTTAGGGCAAAGAGTTTTTGAGACGTGGGGCATTTTGCCGGCCGAAGCCTCGATCCGCTCCGGTTTTCGACCTTGAATCCCTCCCTCGCGCCGGTAAGGAACACGCCCGCGCCTGGCCGCATCTGGCGCTTTACCCCCAACTCCAAGCCCTACGCTCCCAGCTCTCTAGCTTATGAACAACGCCCTCCTCGCCCAAGCCGCCAATGAAGCCCGTGGCCTCGCCATGGACGCGGTCCACAAGTGCTCCTCCGGTCACCTCGGTCTGCCGCTCGGTTCCGCCGAGATCGGTGCCGTCCTCTTCGGCCAGGCGCTTCAGTGCGATCCCGCTGATCCGAAGTGGCTGAACCGCGACCGCTTCATCCTCTCCGCCGGCCACGGCAGCATGTTCATCTACGGCTGGCTGCACCTCAGCGGCTACGCTGTGAGCATCGACGATGTGAGCAAATTCCGCGTGCTGCATTCCATCACACCGGGGCATCCTGAGTTCCACGAGACGCCGGGTGTCGAATGCACCACGGGTCCGCTGGGCCAGGGCGTCGGCAACGCGGTGGGCTACGCGCTCTCCGGCAAGATGGCCGCAGCAAAGTACAACACCGCCGCGCACACGATCATCGACAACCACATCATCGCCCTCGCCGGTGACGGTTGCCTTCAGGAAGGCGTGGCGCGTGAGGCCGTGGCCTTCGCCGCGCACAACAAGCTCGACAACCTCATCCTCATTTTCGACAGCAACGACGTCACGCTCGACGCGATGGCCAAGGTCACACAGAGCGAGGACACGCAGGCGCTTTACACCGCGCTGGGCTGGGACGCCGTGACCATCGACGGCCATGACCTCGACGCGATCCTCGGTGCGATTGAAAACGCGAAGAAGAACGACAACGGCAAGCCAAAAATCATCATCGCCAAAACCATCATCGGCAAAGGCATCCCCGAAGTCGCCGGCACGGCCAAAGGGCACGGCGAAGGCGGAGCGAAGTTCATCGACGCCGCGAAAAAAGGCCTCGGCATCCCCGTAGGCACTCATTTCTACGTCAGCGAAGCGGTGAAAGGCTACTTCGCTGATTTGAAGACCAAGCGCGCCGCCATCCATGGCGAATGGAACAAAGTCTATCTCGCCTGGAGCGCCGCGAATCCCGAACTCGCCAGACAGCTCGACGTCGCACGCAACGGCACACTCAAGGCCGAGGAACTGCTCAAGGTGATCCCCGAATCTCCCGCCGAAGGCAAAGCAGCCACACGCAACAGCGGCGGCGAAATTTTGAATCACATCGCCAAGGCCGTACCGCACCTCATCACCGGTAGCGCGGACCTTTTCGGCTCCACCAAGAACTACATCAAGGACGGCGGTGACTTCTCCGCCGCAAATCCGACCGGCCGCAACATCTGGTTCGGCATCCGCGAGCACGCCATGGGCGCGATTTGCAACGGCATCGCCTACGACGGCCTTTTCCTCGCCAGCGGCGCCACTTTCCTCGTCTTTGCCGACTACTGCCGCCCGAGCATCCGCCTCGCCTCGCTCGCGAAACTGCCTGTCACCTACATCTTCACGCACGACAGCGTCGGCGTCGGTGAGGACGGCCCCACACATCAGCCGGTGGAAACCGTCAGCGGCCTGCGCGTGATCCCGAATCTCGATGTCATCCGTCCCGCCGACTCCGAGGAAGCCGCCGCCGCCTTCGCCGCCGCGTTCAGCCGCAACGACGGCCCCACGCTACTCGCTCTCAGCCGCCAGGATCTGCCGCATCAGGGACACGCCAGCGCTGCGACTCGCCGCGAAGGCACGCTCAAAGGCGGCTACGTTCTCGTCAAAGAATCCGCGCCGCTCGAAGCCATCGTCCTCGCCACCGGCTCCGAAGTGCAGTGGGCTGTCGAAGGAGCCAAAGGCAAGCCCGGCGTCCGTGTCGTGAGCCTGCCGTGCTTTGAACGCTTCGACCGTCAGAGCGCCGAGTATCGCGAAAGCGTGCTCCCTGCGGCCTGCACGAAGCGCGTCGCCATCGAGGCCGGCGTCAGCGGCTTGTGGTGGAAATACGTCGGCACGCAGGGCCGGATCATCGCCATCGACCGCTTCGGCATCAGCGCCCCAGGCAACACTGTCTTCAAGGAACTCGGCATCACCGCCGAAGCCGTGGCGAAGGCGCTCGCCTGATGAAAGGAGCGCGGATGCCATCGTCCGCCATTGGATCAAAACGCACGAAAGGAGGCTGGCGACAGCCTCCTTTTTCATGACATCCTGCGTCATGAAAACGAACCTCTGCCTTTCGACGCTGTTGTTCGCAGCCGCGGTGTTCGCCCAAACCACCCCGGACATGAGCAAGACCGACACGATGACCTTCGACCGTGATGCTTCGATGCTGGAGGAGCAGCGCCGCGTCGGCAAACCGCTGGATGATTTCCAGGCCGTTTATCCTGCCGTCAAAATCGATCCGCAAACCATGACCACCGTGAAGGCGGCGGAGAAATTCCGTCTCGATGACCAGCCGCTGCTGTGGTTCGCCGCCGACAAATCGAAGGCCGTGCTCGACGAGCGTGTGTTCGGCGACCTCACGATGGTGAACGTCACCACACTGGGTGAAGGAAAAACCGCCGTGATCGGCAAACTCAAGGAACACGGCCGGAAACTGACTCCCCGAACCATCGCCTGGTTCCTGATGCAGGGCGGTGTCATCCAGACCTATGTGCACCTCGAATCCACGATGAAGCTGGAGAGCGATAAAGTCACCATGGGCAGCTATGAGGCTGTTTTCTCCGGCAAGCACGTGTTTTACACCAACTCACGCCACGAACCGGCCTTCCGCTTCCGTTTCGTCATCGAAGAAAACGGAACCATGAAGGTCGGGCCGTGAGGATTGCGCTTTCGAGGGCGGCATGATAGAAGCGGGCCATGAACGACTCCATCGCACCCGGCGCGCGCGAGTTTCAGACCACGCGGTGGAGCCTGGTGCTGGCGGCGCAGCATGGCGGGGATGCGACGCGGGCGCACAAGGCGATGTCGGAGCTGTGCCGGGACTACTGGTATCCGCTCTACGCCTTTGTGCGTCGCCGTGGCCATGCGCCGCATGACGCGCAGGATCTCACGCAGGCGTTTTTTGCCACGCTGATGGAGACAAATGCCACTGCGGCTGATCCGAGGCGCGGGCGTTTCCGGTCGTATCTGCTCGGCGCGCTGAAGCACTTCCTGGCGAATGATTTCCATCGCGCGAACGCTCAGAAGCGCGGCGGAGGCCAGCAACTCTTGGAATGGGACGCGCTGGAGCCGGAGGCGCGCTACGCATTGGAACCAGCCGCAGAAACCGATGCGGACACGCTTTACGACCGCCGCTGGGCGCTCGATTTGTTGGATCGGGCGATGAAACGGCTGCGCGGCGAGTTTGCGGCCAAAAAGGACGAATCGACCTTCGATGCGCTCAAAGGCACGCTCAGCGGCGCGGAGGCATCGCGTGAGGATATTGCCAAAAAACTCGGCATGTCCGAGGGTGCGCTCAAAGTGGCCGTACATCGGCTGCGACAGCGTTATCGCGAGGTTTTGCGTGCCGAGATCGCGGAGACGGTGGATTCCACCGGTGATGTCGAGGACGAGATGCGGCATCTGGTGGCCGTTTTGCGTGCTAGCTGACATTTTCCGTAACCTGCCGCCCTTTTTCTTTCAGGAAGGAGTGAACACGACGAATCCCCGCCATGAACGCCCCACAAACCTGCCCGAAATGCGGCTCCACCCTCGCTCCTGATGCGCCGGAGGGCCTGTGCCCGGCCTGCCTGATGGCGGGCGCGCTGCCGACGGATGCCACGATCAAGCTGACGCCTTCGCAAATGCGTACACCGCCGCACGGGCCGGTCGCGCCCGCGCCGGAGGAACTCGCGCCGCTGTTTCCGCAGCTTGAGATCATCGAGCTGCTCGGGCGCGGCGGCATGGGAGCGGTTTACAAGGCACGGCAGCCGAAACTGAACCGCTTCGTCGCGCTGAAGATCATCGCGGGCGACGCGGCGGCCGATCCGCACTTTGCGGAGCGGTTTCAAAGGGAGGCGCAGGCGCTCGCGAAGCTGAACCACCCGAACATCGTCAGCGTGTTCGATTTCGGCATGGTAGGCCCGCGGCGGACTGAGGACAGTCCGCCCCACCTTTATTACTTCCTGATGGAGTTCGTCGATGGCGCGAACCTGCGTGCGATGATGCAAAGCGGCGAGATGAGGCCCGAGGCGGCGCTGGCGCTGATCCCGGCCTTCTGCGACGCGCTGCAATACGCGCATGACGAGGGCGTGGTGCATCGCGACATCAAGCCGGAGAACGTGCTCGTGGACAAGAAGGGCCGCGTCAAAATTGCCGACTTCGGCCTGGCGAAGCTCACCGGCGGCGACGCGCACGATCACACGCTCACGCGCACCGGCATGCATCTCGGCACGCCGCGTTACATGGCGCCGGAGCAGGTGGAGAAGCCGGAGACGGTGGACCACCGCGCGGACATCTACAGCCTCGGCGTTGTGTTTTACGAAATGCTCACCGGCGAGCTGCCGATGGGCCGCTTCGATCCGCCGTCGAAGAAGGTGGATGTCGATGTGAAACTCGATGACATCGTACTGCGCTCACTGGAGAAGGAACCTGCGCGCCGCTATCAGCATGCGAGCGAGATCAAATCGGATGTGCAGAGCGTGGCTGGCTCTGCGACAGCTAACACGCCGCCAGCTGCTGCCGCGCCGCTGCCTGCGGTTGCAGCAGAATACGTCGCGCAGCCGCGCCTCAGCCGCATGGCGCTCATCGGCGCGATCTGGGGGCTGTTCGGCCTCATCGCGGTGATCCCGTCGGTGCTTTTGACAAAGACAGTCGCATTTTCGCAGGGGAAGCCTTCGAGCCTCATCTATGAGCCGCCGCCGCTTGCCTTCACCATCTTCATGGGCGTGCTGCTCTGCATCGGCGCGGGCGCGCCCATCGGCACGACGATCCTCGGCGCGATCTCGATGAGCAACATCAAGAAATCCGGTGGCAAGCTTCACGGCCTGCCGCTGGCTTTCGCGGACACAGTGTTCTTCCCCATGCTGCTGCTGCATGGCGCGATGGCGGTGGCGCTGGGATTGCTCATTCTCACGATCATGAAGCTGGCGGGCGTGAACGCCGGCCTTGGTGCGCTCGAGATGGGCCTGCTGGCGATGCTGCCGCTCATCGCGGACTTTTTTATCGTGCGGTCGCTGTGGCGGAAGATGGCGGGCCGGGCTGCCACGGTTCACAGCACGCACGAAACACCCGCAGCCCCGTCCGATGTCGTGAAGAAACCGCGCAAGCGTCATCTGCTGACCACCGGTCTCGCGTTGCTCTTTTTCACGGCATTCATTTTCGGCATCGACTTCCGCGGGTCGTCTGTCATGACCGCAGGCGGACGGAACTCGAACGCGTATGTGGGCGCATTCGATCCGTGGTTTGTCTATGAAGGCACCTCGAAGGGCTTTCACCACCATCTCCAGCCCTTCTCCTGGTCATTCTTCGCCCTGGTCGTGGCAGGCATCACCTTTGGCGCTCTGTGGCGGGTGGGACGTGAGGATGATGCCAAGGTGCCGCGTGATCCGGCGTGGTGGCGCGACTGGTGGAAGCAGGTCGGCATCTGGGGCGGCCTGCTGCTGATCGCGTGCGTGATCCGCACGGCGAAAGATCCGCAGAAGGTCCTCCAGCCAATCACCAGCAGCGCCCCGCTCATCGTCGCGGAGAAAACCGAGACGCGGGAGACGGATCACTACCTCTGTCGTTACAAGATCAGCGCGCCGCCGGATCACCGCGTGGCGGTCTGGCTGGAGACGACACGGGAGGGCAAGCCGGTGGTGCTGCCCGGTCTGAAGGATCAAGTCTCCTTCGCCGAGCAGCATGAAACCGGCGAGGCATTCGATGGCCATGTGGAGTTCAGCCTCATGAACGGCAGCCGCATCAGCCCCGACAGCAAGGGCAGGTGGCGCTGGGACTTCAAATTCGACTCTGGCAAAGGCCGTTTCACACCCGGCGGCTGGATTGACAATCCCTTCGATGGCAAAGCGGGAGTGATCATGGATCGCGGCCCCGAACGCTGGCAGCCGAAGCCGGGCGAGACGGTGTCGCTCATGGTCATCCGCGCGGGCCGCGAATTCTCCGGCAGCGACTTCACGCAGCAGCCTCCCGGCGGCGAAGTCGAGCTGCGGCTCAAAGCGCGCATCGATCTCGTGCCGCTGTTTCACCGGCGCGTGAGCGGCCTGTCGTCCACCTCCACGGAGCCTGATGCCCTGCCGGAGACACCGCTGGGCAGGATCGCCGCCGGATTCGAGATCGACACGAAGCTCCCCGATGACGAAACCCGCCGCGCCTTGATCGAGAAGCTCAAGACGAATCCCTCCAAACGGGCGGATGCCGAGGCGATCCTGAAATCCGTGGGCACACCGATCACGAAGGAGGCGACACCCGAGGATGTGCTCAAGGCGCTGGAGGAAGTCGTCAAAGCTCTCAAATGACCATTTCTGCAACGCGGCCATGACTCCCGAACCTCCCAAACCCAGCACTGGAACACGCGTCGCCGTCAGCGCGGCGAAAAGCGGCTGCCTGCTCGGCCTCATCGGCTTCGCGGGCGGTTTTTTCGGGCCGATGATCTTTGCGCCGCAGTCGAATCAAGGTCCGATGCTCGGTATTTTTCTTCACCGGGCCGGCGGGAATGGTGCTGGGCCTGTGCATCGACGTGGTCGTGGGTTGGAGCCGCCGGAATGAGGTCGTGCCACAGGCGTCCGGCCCGCCCAAACATCAGCGGCCCTGGCTTTGGCTCAAAACGGGCGAGGATGGCACGGCCGTGTCCTTCCTGTTGCTATTGATGGCTCCCACGCTGCCCTGAACGGCCTTGGTGGCGTGGCCGCCGGGTGCCTGCGGCGGTAGAATTGAGCCGTATTTTCGCTCCCTTGTGCGAAGGTGAGTTTTTCCTGTAACCTCCCGCCGCCGCCCTTTCAGGAACTCATGGAAACCATCATCCCTCTCTCAAAACCATGTCCGATCAAGCTGCATCCTCATCAAATCGAATCACGTCACTGAAGCGCGCAGCCAGGCTGTATCGAATCGCCGGCTGTGCGTGGGCGCTTGGCGGGTTGATTGCCGCCATCTACGGCGGTGGATCGCGCGTGGCGCTGTGCCTGGGCTTGTGCGCCGTGTTTCTAGTCCTCGGCAGGTCGAAGGCCCGACAGGCTGCCGCCCTTGCCGAAGAAGGAGCTGAACCGCGCAATCCACCCTCGAATCCATGAAAGTGCAGTGGTGAGGACTTTCTCTGTAACCTCCCGCCGCCTCCCTTTCAGGAACTCATGGAAACCAACTTCTCGACACCATGAACACTCCCAACACCTGCCCGAAATGCGGCGCGACTTTGCCGGCCGATGCTCCTGACGCGCTTTGCCCCGCCTGCCTGATGAGCGGAGCGTTGCCGTCGGAGTCTGACCCGGGCGCGACGATGATCGTCGAGAAGCCGAAGGCGCGTGCGCTGCCGAATGTCGGCGAAACGTTTGGCGGCTACCGCATCGAGCATGAACTGGGCCGCGGTGGCATGGGCGCGGTGTATGCGGCGGAGCATCTGGAAAGCGGACGGCGCGTGGCGTTGAAGGTGTTGAGCCATCAACTTGATTCGCCGGAGGCACGCGCACGATTCCTGCGTGAGGGACGGCTGGCAGCGTCGATCAACCATCCGAACAGCGTTTATGTCTTCGGCACGGAGGAGATCGAGGGCACACCAGCCATCGCGATGGAACTCATCGCGGGCGGCACGTTGCAGGATCGCATTCAGCGTACGGGGGCACTGCCGATTGGCGAGGCGGTGGATGCGGTGCTGCAAATCATCGCCGGTCTCGAAGCTGCGCATGCGGTTGGCATTCTGCATCGCGACATCAAGCCGGCGAACTGCTTCACCGACATCGACGGCAGCGTGAAGGTCGGCGATTTCGGCCTTTCCATCTCCACACAGGGCTGCGGCGACTCGCTGCACACGATCGACGGCACGTTTCTCGGCACGCCGGCGTTTTGTTCGCCGGAGCAGTTGCGCGGCGAGGAACTGAACGTGCGCTCGGACATGTATTCGGTGGGCGTGACGCTGTTTTATCTGCTCACCGGCCGCACGCCGTTCGAGGGCAAGAACATGGTGCAGCTTCTCGCGAACGCGTTGGAGAAAGCGCCACCATCACCGACGCAATTCCGCGCTGAAGTGCCGCCGGATCTCGCGCGCGTGGTGCTGCGCTGCCTGAGCAAGCAGGCGACCGAGCGTTTTGGCAGCTACGCGGAGCTGCGACTGGCGTTGATGCCGTTCAGTTCCACCGCTCCCGCACCGGCGGCGCTGGGCATGCGTTTCGTGGCGGTGATCGTGGACATGGTTGTCCTCGCCATCGCAGGCTGGCTCCTCATGGCAGCCTGGCACATGCTGCAGCATGGCGATCTCTCCATGATGGGTGAGTCACGCTTGCAGGGTGGCACGCTGCGGTGGACCTCGTTCGCGATCTTTGTGTTCAAGCTGGGTTACTGGGGCGTTCTCGAAGGCGTATGGGGCGCATCTGCCGGCAAGGCGCTGCTGGGCCTGCGTGTGGCACGCGTGAACCGCGGCACGCCGGGCGTCTCGCGTGCGATGGCCCGGCAGTTCATCTTGAGCTGGCCCGGTCTGCTCAGCATCTTTTTCTTCAACGACTACTTCAACGACTACTTCAACGACTACTTCAACGACTACTTCAACGACTACGACCCGACGTCTCACACGACACAGATGTGGTCGTTCGTCTATCTGGGGATCGGCGTGGCCTATCTGCTGGCGATGTTTGTCACCTCACGTCGTGCGAATGGTTTCGCCGCAGTGCATGACCTGCTCACCGACACACGCGTGATCCAAAAATCCACGCAGCAGCAGCGTGCGATCTTCGCACAGCCGGAGACACCGATCATCACGACCGGGGAGATGCCCAAACTCGGTCCGTATCATGTGCTGGCGGCGCTTTCGAGCGACGGCGGCGGAAGTCTGCTGCTCGGCTATGACACACGTCTGCTGCGCAAGGTGTGGATTCGCAAAACACCGCCCGGTTCGGCGCCCGTGGCGGTAAAACTGCGCAACATCGCCCGTCCCGGCCGTCTGCGCTGGCTGCAGGGTGAACGCAATGTGAGCGAAGCGTGGGACGCGTATGAGGCGCTGGAAGGAAAATGCCTGTGTGACTTGCTGACGGAACGCCAGCCGTGGGCCTCGGTGCGTCATTGGCTGCATGATCTCAGCATCGAGCTGGCAGCATCCTCTCGCGGCGATGCGCTGCCCGAAGTGCTCGCGCCCGATCGTGTGTGGATCACGAAAGACGGACGCGCCAAGCTGTTGGACTTCGCCGCGCCGTCACCATTGAAGGAACAAAGCCCGGCAATCGGCGCTCTCTCTCCCACATCTGCCGTCTTCCTCAATCAAATCGCCATCTCCGCATTGGAAGCTCGTGTTGCGAGCGCGGAGGATGCGGCGACGCGCACAGTCCATGCACCGCTGCCGCTCCAGGCACATGGGCTCCTGCGCACTCTCACGACAACGGAACCGGACCCCAGTTTTGCGGAAAGACTCAAGCCACTGCTTCAAGAATTGTCCGTCGTCCCTTGGTGGAAGCGTGCCTTGGCGGTACTGATCCACGCCCTGCCCGCATTGGGACTCGGCGCGTTCTTCATCATGGGAGCCTTCGTGCTGCAGAGCTGGCAGAAGACCAACCCGGAGTTCACGCCGTTCCTCTCGTCCATGCTGGAGTACCGGACCCTGGAGCGTGGACACAACCCGCGCGGCGCATCCGGAAAAAGCATCGAGGAGCAAAAGGCCGCGCTGGAGATCGTGATCGCCGGCCGCTATGGATACATCGTTCGTGACCCGAAACTGTGGTCGTCGCCAATCTACAAGCTGGTCATCCAGCCCGAAGTCCGGGCCAAGGTGGAGCGCATCGTCGCCGCGCATCCAGACGTGGGGGCGGACGAATTGAAACAGGCGGAAGCCACGGTGAAGTCGCTGGTTCGCGCGCTGGACGCCGCCGACAAGTACTCCGATGAGAAGCTCAGCCCGTTTGGAGGCATGATGGGAGCGATCGCCGTGATCATGATCTTCGCGGTACTGACAATGATTGCCGTGCTGAGCCTCGCCTGCGCGTTGATCTTCCGCCGCGGGCCGTTGTTTCGCATCCTGGGCATCGCGGTGGTCACGCAGACCGGTGAGGAGGCTTCACGTTTGCGCATGCTGGGCCGCGGCCTCATCGCATGGTCGCCGGTGCTTTTCAGCGTGCTGCTGGTGAAGTTCATGCCGATCACCGACCGCACCTCGGCCGCGCCATTTGCCACGCTGGGATTGCTGGTCGGCGGTCTCGCCATCGCCTCGCTCTGCATGCGGA
>JAEUHJ010000082.1 GCA_016795375.1 Verrucomicrobiaceae bacterium | reverse complement strand
TCCGTGGCAGCGGCACGCGGCGCGCCGGACACATCCGGCCTACGGGCGGCCTCGGATTTACCGAATCCGACCCCGGATTTGCCGAATCCGACCCCGGATTTGCCGAATCCGACCCCGGATTTGCGAAATCCGACCCCGGAGTGCCCACAACCCCACCCCGGAGTGCCCGCAACCCCACCCCGGTGTGCCCGCAACCCCACCCCGGTGTGCCCACAACCCCACCCCGGTGTGCCCGCAACCCCACCCCGGTGTGCCCGCAACCCCACCCCGGTGTGCCCGCAACCCCACCCCGGATTTACGGATCATCCGGGAAGTTCGTGCGTGACTGGCCGCCCGCAGGGATGAGGGGGGTGTCCAGCCTGCCCGCTGCATGGTCTGCGCTCTGACGCCGCTGGCAGCACGCTCATGCCGTTCCTCCATGCTGAGTTCCGCCATTCTCCCTTCTTCCATCCAGCCCGGCGTTAAACCGCACGAACTTCCCGGATGAACCCCTTTATGCGTCCCTTTATGCGCCTTAGTCGATGCCACTCTGCACGCGCTCCCCATGCACCTCGTTTTGCAGGAAGCCGTCATCGCTCACGCCATTGCGCCCCCGCCACCGTCCCCAGCGTGGCAAAACCGATTTTTCGACGCACCGTCAGCGTGTCCCCGAACAGCGGGGAGGGATTGACGGCTCGGGAAGAAGCGGCGCAGGCCAGGAAACAGCAGGCCGCCGAGCAGGGCGCTTTGCCCGGTTGCGCAAGGCGTGGCATGCACTAGCTTTCCGCCGTCATGTTCAAAGAACTCCTCTCCCCCCTGAACACCTTCATCTACGGCTTCGTGCTGTGCGGCATCTTCCTGGCGCAGTCGTGGTGGGCGCATTTCAAGACCAAACGTGAGCTGAAGCGTTACAAAGGCATGCTCAGCGACAAGCTGGAACTCGATTCGAAGCAAAACCAGGATGTGAAGAAGGAACAGACCTCGCTGAAGCAGGAGAATGAAAACCTGCGCATGCAGGTCGCCCGCCTCAACGAGCGTCCGGACAACAAGATGCAGCGCGAGCTGGAAATCCTCTCCCGTGCCGAGAAGCAGATGGTCATCAGCGCCCCCGGCTTCGCGCCTGCGTGGGAGATGGCGAAGTCCGCCGCCCTCACCCAGCTCGAAGATGAGGAAAAAGGCCGGTCTTTCCCGCAGAAAGTCTTCCGCAAGCTCATCGGCTCCGGCTCCAGCCAGAGCAATGTCGCACTGCCGGAATCCGCCGCCGCTGCGGCGAAGAACGGCACGACCGCCGCCACCGCCGCGTAATCTCCCGCGCGAATGACCCGCACGGAGGCATTCCTGGCCTTGAACCTGCTGCCCCAGGTCGGCCCTGTGCGTGTGCGCAAGCTGCTTCAGCGCTTCGGCAGCCCGGAGTGCATCCTCACCGCCAAAAGCAGCGAGATCGTGCAGATCGACGGCTTTGGCATCGCGCAGGCGGAGGCCATCGCCGCCTGGGAGTCTCAAATCGATCTTGCCGGGGAGTTGCGAAAAATTCGTGAGCGCGATCTCATGCTTCTCACGCAGGAGGACGAGCTGTATCCGCCGCTGCTGCGGGAGATTCATGATCCTCCCGTGGTTCTCTATGTCTGGGGGCGGCTGACGAAGCGCGATCACAACGCCATCGGTGTCGTCGGCAGCCGTCACGCCACCCATTACGGCCTCAGCGCCACGAAGAAGCTCGGCTTCCAGATCGCCTACGCCGGTTACACCGTCGTCAGCGGGCTTGCACGGGGCATTGATACGACCGCTCATGAGGCCGCGCTCGCGGCAAAAGGCCGCACCATTGCCATCATCGGCTCCGGCTTGGGGAAACTCTATCCGCCGGAGAACATGGCGCTCGCCGAGCGCATCGCGCAGAACGGCGCGGTCATCAGCGAGTATCCTGTCGATCGCATCGCCGACAAACAAACCTTCCCCTATCGCAATCGCGTCGTCTCCGGCTGGAGCTGCGGATTGATCGTGGTCGAGGCGCCGGCGCGGAGCGGATCGCTCATCACCGCGCAGCAGGCCGCCGAGCAGGGCCGCACCGTCTATGCCGTTCCCGGCCCCATCGACAAGCCCACCTCAGCCGGCTGCAACCGTCTCATCCAGCAAGGCGCCAAGCTCATCATGGATGGCGGCGACGTGCTGGATGACTTGATGACGCTGTTCCCCACCGCGCCTGCCGCGCCGAAAGTCGAGGAACCCAGACCTGCGACCCCGCTCACGCTCGACGAAGAAATCCTCTACAAGGCCATCGGCACCGACGAGGCGCACATCAACGACATCGTCACCGCCTCCGGACTCACTCCAGCGACGGCCAACGCGACCCTGATGCGCCTTGAGATGAAACGCCTCATCCGCGCCCTGCCGGGGCGGCGTTATGTCCGGTTGGTGTGAGCGCCTTTCTCAGACGGTGCCCTGGATGGTCTTGCCGGTGCTGAGGAGGTCGTTGCAGGCTTCCTTCATGCGGTCGCAGAGTCCCTGTTCGCCTTTCTTGAGGTAGGAGCGGGGGTCGTAGGCTTTTTTGTCGCCGATCTCGCCGTCGATCTTGAGGACGCCGGCGTAATTTTTCATGACGTGATCGACGATCGGGCGCGTGAAGGCGTATTGCGTGTCGGTGTCGATGTTCATCTTGATGACGCCGTAGCCGAGGGTCTCGCGGATTTCCTCCAGCGGGGTGCCGGAGCCGCCATGGAAGACGAGGTCCATCTCGGCAGCCGCACCGTGCTTGTCCATGACGGCCTTCTGGCCATCGCGAAGGATGGTGGGCTTGAGTTTGACGGCGCCGGGCTTGTAGGAGCCGTGGACGTTGCCAAAGGTGGCGGCGAACATGAAGCGGCCGATGCCGTTGAGGGCTTCATAGACGGCGACCATGTCTTCGGGCGTGGTGTAGAGCTTGTCGTTGGCGACGCCGGAGGTGTCGTGGCCGTCTTCCTCACCGCCGACGACGCCGGCCTCGACCTCGAGGATGATGTCGAGCGCGGCGCACTGTTTGAGGAGGTCTTTGGAGACTTTGATGTTTTCCTCAAGGCTGAGCTCGGAGCCGTCGAACATGTGGGAGTTGAAGAGATTGCCTTTTCCGGCCTCGCGGCGTGCCTTGGTGGCGGCGAGGAGGGGTTTGAGGAATTTCTCGACGTTCTTCGGATGGCAGTGGTCGGTGTGGAGGGCGACGAGGATGTCGTATTTCGCGGCCAAAATGTGGACGGCCTCGGCGAGCACGATGGCTCCGAGAGCCATGTCTTTGACGGAGGTGCCGGAAGCGAATTCCCCGCCACCGGTGGAGACCTGGATGATGCCGTCGGACTTGGATTCCGCGAAGGCCTTCAACGCGCCGTTGATGGTGGGAAGGGAGGTGACGTTGATGGCGGGATAGGCGTAGCCACCTTTCTGGGCGGCATCGAGCATGGCACGGTATTGGGCGGGAGTGGCGACGGGCATTGGGGGGACGTGTTGGGGAGTTGAGCGCCCGAAGGGAGCGAGATTCAGGCCGGGCGCAAGGCTGGGGTGAGCCGGGGATGACCGCAGGCAAACGGCAGGCGGCGCATGGTCGCGTGGAGCACCGATTCACCGGTTGACGCCCGACTGTTAAGGTTCTTTAACTAGTGGGAACTTCCTCACCTGCAATGCCGTCCCTTGACTCCTTTCTCTCTCCCGGCCTGCAATACGGCATCGCGCACAGCAATCTGACCTGCCAGGTCATCACCGGCATCCTGGTGCTGCTTTCCGTGACGAGCTGGGCGGTGATTCTGAGCAAGCACTTCCTGCTCTCCCGCGTGCAGCGCGCCAACCTTTCCTTCCTGCGCGAATATCGCGGGAGCAATCATGCGCTGGAGCTTTTCCAGCGTCGCGAGCATCACGACTACTCGTCCTACTATCACATCTACCATGCCGCCTGCCGAGAGATGGCGTGGTACCTCCTGGGCGAGGACGAACCGGGGGACACCTTCGCGACGCGGCTGCAAGGCGCGGGCCGCGTCACCCCCTCTCAAATGGGTGCGGTGCAGAACGCGATGGAGCGCAGCGTCGCGGAGGCGGCCTTGCGCCTCGAAGCACGCATGAGCTGGGTGGCCACCTCCTTGAGCGGAGCGCCTTTTCTCGGTCTCCTCGGCACGGTGTGGGGCATCCTGGACACGTTCAGCCAGCTCACCACCACGGGCGGCGCGGCGGATCTCACCACCCTGGCCCCCGGCATCACCACGGCGCTGGTCCCCACGGTGCTGGGCCTGCTGGTGGCGATCCCCGGCATGATCTGCTACAACGGCCTCGTGAGCCGCATCCGGGGCATGGTGGTACGGCTCGACAATTTCGCCAGCGAGCTGAGCGCCGGATTTGACCGCACGTTTGTCGATCACCGTCCCGACGCCGAAGTGCTGCCGAGCATGGGGGCTCTGGGCAGTCCGTCCATGCCTGCCTTCTCAGGCTCCAGCGCCTCTCCCCTGCCCCAGGCCCTGCACGCCGCCCATGCCCGCGCATGAAACGTCATTCGAACCGCCACCAGCTCCGCCTCATCAGCGAGATCAGCCTCATTCCGCTGCTCGACCTGGTGCTGGTGCTGCTGTTTGTGTTCCTGCTGGCCGCTCCGCTGCTCAAGGCAGTGCGCGTCACAGCGCCGCCAGCACCCGTCCCGCCGCCAGTCGCGGCAGAACCGCCCTCCCGGTACATGTCCCTGCTGGTGAACAAAGACCTGTCCGTCACATTGAACGGGGCGATGCTCGCGCGCGCCGACCTGCCTGCCTCGCTCAAAAAACTGGCACAACAACATCCCGGCCTCGGCATCGAGGTGCGCATGCATCATGATCTGCCCGTGCAAAAACTGGTGGAAACAATGCGGATGCTCGAAGCCGCGGGCATTCAGAAGACAGCGGTCACGACTCATGCCGACGAACCCTGATCCACGATGAAGCGCCACCGTCCCACCACGCTGGAACCGGTCTCGACGTCGATGCTCGTCATCATAGTCGCGCATGTGATCCTGCTCGGCGCGGGCTGGTGGTGGTGGAATGAGAAACAGACCGGCTCCGGGAACCCCCGTGAGCCGCGCCTGGTCTGGATGAGTCCTGCGGATTTCAAAAGCAGCCTTCCTGCCGTCGCGGCGGCCCCCGTCGTCATCGCGAATGTCCCGACGGCCGGAACACCTCCCGCACCTGCGCACAAAGCTGACGATCCTCCTGTGCAGAAGGCCACGCTGATCGCCCCGCCGCCCCAGCCACCGGTGATGGAGCCGGCACCTGACACTGGCACCACCCCGTTGTTTGCTCCGGCGAATCCAGCGCCGAAACCCTCCGCCAACCGCAGCATCACGCTCCGCCGTGCGCCGGACAGAGCACCCGGTGCGCGCTCTCCCGTCAGCCCGGCGCCGCCGATGGCCAGTCCCACGCTGCTGGATGTCGCGCGGCTCAACACCCTGCGCCCGCCACCCATCCCGAAACCAGGCACCACCACACCCGTCATCGCAGATGAGGCGGAACTGGACCCCGTTGATGAGGCGGTGAACGCCGCCTTTCTCGCCGGCTGGACAGCGCCACCCATCGACGCAGTGCCCGCCGCGCAGCGTGAGGCACGACTGAACATCTCCATCGGCAAGGACGGCACCGTCTTGAAAGCGCAGATGAGCAAATTCTCCGGTTCCCACGCGCTGGACCAGTCCATCCTCGAAGCCGCCGCGAAGGTGCGGAAAATTTCAACAACGCTGCCTTCAAATTTCTCCAAAGAGAGCTACGATCTGGAGCTGAACTTCCTCCTGCTGCCCTGATCCCTCCGCATGAACACACGCGCCCTCTGCCTCATCGCTGCCTTGATGGCCTGCCCTGGCACACGGGCCGAGGCAGGCATCCTCGGCAAGCTGCGCGGCTGGGTCGGCCTGGGTGAAAAGACCGTGACAGCAGAGCCTAAAAAAAACATGCCGCGCATCCGCATCGGCCCGTTCAGCGGCGGCACCGGCACCAGCGCGCAGGAGGCGCTGCGCAAGGAGCTGGTCGGATCGCGCGAGTTCCTCGTCGCCGGCGCGGGTGAGAAGGCCGAGTTCACCGTCGAAGGCTCCTCCATCGGCGGGCGCGTCACCGGCAGGCTCCGCGACGCGGGCGGCAAGGAATTGTTCCAGCGCAGCTACGCCGCCCCCGGGCTCGATGACAATCTCAAAGCCTTCACCGACGATGTGATCTTCACCGTCACCGGCAGGCCCGGACTGGCCACCAGCCGCATCGTCTTCGTCAGCGACCGTTCCGGGCGCCGCCAGGTTTACATTTGCGACGCCGGAGGCGGCGAGGTGCATCAGGTCACCCATGACAGGCACGGCGCGGTTTCCCCATCCCTCTCTCCCGACTCCTCCATGGTGGCCTTCACCAGCTACCGCAGTGGTTTCCCCGTCATCCGCCTGCTCGATCTCAATCTCGGCTGGGAGCGCGGTGTCACTGACACGCCTGGCAGCAGTTTCGGCTCCGCCTTCTCGCCAGACGGCACGCACCTCGCCGCCATGATGAGCTTCATCGGCAATCCCGAGATTTTTGTCAGCGACCTCGGCTCCAACACCGCCGCCTGCATCAGCGACTCCGTCGGCGCGCCAGCCAGTCCCTCCTGGCATCCCGAAGGCAGGCAGATCGTGTTCTCCGATGACACTGGCGGCGGGCCGAAGCTCTACATCGTCGAAGTGCCGCAAAAAGAAGGTCAGTCCTCACGGCTCTTCCGCTGGCGCACCGGCTACCACTACTGCACCGATCCTGAATGGTCCCCGGACGGGCGCAGCATCGCCTTCACCACACGCAAAGAAGGAGAATGGGCCGTCGCCATCAAGCCCTGGCCAGGCGGCAGCGCCCGCATCATCCAGGCCGGCGGTGCACAGCACCCCTCATGGAGTCCGAACGGCCGTCTCATCACCTACGTCCAGCATGGCGAGCTCTTTGTGCATGATCTCCGCAGCGGCAGCCGCCGCTCCCTCCTGCGCGGTTTCGGCCGTGTCTCCGAACCCCGTTGGATGCGGTGATGCAATGCCCCCGCCCCGATCAGAATGACGAGCCCCCGATCAACCTCCGCCGCCATCCTGGATGCCATGCCTGCATTCGTCACCCGTCATTTCCCGTTCGTCATCCTCGCCCTCATCCCCTCGTGCGGCGGCATTCCCATGCCCGCCTTCCTCAAAAATCCCTCTGACGAGGCTGTCGTCTATGCCCTCGGGCCGCAAGATGGATGGAGGTCTCCTTTGAATGACGGCCTCAAGCCCGCCTGTCCCGCGCTGCTTTTCGAAGATGATGAATTCAGTCTCGAAGAGACTCATGAACGCCCCATCCGTGATCTCGCCAAAGAGATGGAGGGGGATAAAAAAGCCCGCCTTCTCATCGCCGGATACGCGCCACCCGGTCTTCCGCAGGATCATGCGCGCTCCATCTCCGACCGCCGCGCCCTGGCCGTGCGCCAGCGTTTCATCGAACTCGGCATCGAACCCGCCCATCTCCAGACCGTCGGCTACGGCAATGATTTCTCACCCAGCGGCCCCTCCTCGTCCGTGGTTGTCATCTACCGGCAGAATTGAGGAATGACGGCGTGCTTTCGCCGCCATGCCGGGTTCCGAGCAGGCAAGATCATGGCGGACCCGCCGTTTTTTCCCGTCCGACCATGCTGAACCGCAAAGCTCTCCTCACCGCTCTCTCGCTCTCCGCGCCGCTGCTGCTCCAGGCTGCCAGTCCGCCGAAGGCGAAAAAGGAAAAAGCCCCCTTTGAGGCCGCGAAACCTGCTTTCACGCCGGATCACAACCAGCCGGCCTTCGATGCCGCGAAGGCGAAGCCCGAACACCTGGAGCCTGCGATGTTCAAAGTGCCCGACGGACTCGAAATCACCGTGTGGGCCACGTCACCGCAGCTTTTCAACCCGGTGAACATGGACATCGACCACGCGGGCCGCGTCTGGGTCACCGAAGGGGTCAACTACCGCCACCACAGCGGACGCAGCCGCGAGGGCGATGCCGTCCGCGTGCTTCAAGACACCGACGGCGACGGCAAGTGCGACAGCAGCCACGTCTTCGTGCGCGAAAGGACTCTCGAATGTCCGATGGGCGTCGCCGTGTTCGACAACGTCATCTTCGTCTCCGACACACCGGAGATCATCAAGTACACCGATGTGAACCGCGATTTGAAATTCGATCCCGCCGTGGACAAGCGCGAGATCTTCCTCTCCGGCTTCGAGCAACCGCAGCACGACCACAGCCTGCACAGCGTCTATGCGGGGCCGGACGGCCGCCTGTGTTTCAGCAACGGCAACTGCGGCGCTCTTTTCAGCGACAGAAGCGGCAGCACCTTCCGCATCGGCGGCGCCTACCTCAACAATCCCTACGCCGGCGAAAAAAGCGATGACGGCCACGTCTATGTCGGCGGTTTCACCGCCAGCGTCGATCCCGGCGGCCACAAGGTGAAAATCCTCGGCCACAACTACCGCAACAGCTTCGAGGGCGTGCGCACGAGCCTCGGCGACATGTTTCTCAACGACAACGACGATCCGCCCGCCTGCCGTGTGAGTCATCTCATCGAAGGCGGCAGCTTCGGCTTCTTCTCCGCCGATGGAAAACGCCAGTGGCGCGCGGACAAACGCCCCGGCCAGAGCATTCCCGTGGCTGAGTGGCGTCAGGAAGACCCCGGCATCCTCCCCGCAGGCGATGTCTATGGCGGCGGCGCGCCCACCGGCATGTGCTTCTATGAAAACGGCGCCCTCGGTGAAAAATGGAACGGCCTGCTGCTGAGCTGCGAGACGGGACGCAACACTGTCTTCGGCTACCTGCCGGAACCCGATGGCGCGGGCTTCAAGCTCGAACGCTTCGACTTCTGCACCTCAAACACCAGCGGTGTCTTCAAAGGCAGCGATTTCGTCGGCGGAGCCAAAAACCTCTCCGATGACCGCCAGACGCTTTTCCGACCCAGCGATGTCTGCGTGGGTGCCGACGGTGCCATCTACATCGCCGACTGGTACGACAAGCGCACCGGCGGGCATCAGGACACCGATGAATCATGCAGCGGCACGATCTACCGCGTGGCTCCTAAAGGTTTCAAACCTCAAGCCTCAAATCCCAAATTGGACACCGTCGAAGGCCGGCTCGCCGCGCTGCAATCACCGGCGAACAACGTGCGCCATGCGGGTTTCACCCGGCTCAAGGAGGACGGGGAGAGGGTGCTGCCGCAGGTTTTGAAACTGCGCGATCACGCGAACCCGTTCATCGCCTCCCGCGCCGTGTGGCTCGCCGCCCAGCTCGGTGAAAAAGGCGTCGTCGCCACGCGAAGCTGGCTGGAAAGCGATGACGCCATCAAGCGTCTCGTGGCCCTGCGCGCCATCCGCGCCGCCACGGATGACGGCATCGACTTGATCGCCACCATGGCCGCCGACCAGTCGCCGATGGTACGGCGGGAGGTCGCCGTTGCTCTGCGTGATGTGCCGGCCGCCCGGAGCGTGCCGTTGCTCGTCAAACTCTCCCATCACATTGATGGCGGCGACCGCTCCCTGCTCGAAGCCTGGGGCATCGGCTGCACCGGCAAGGAGGAGGCCGTCTGGGCCGCGCTCAAGCCCGTTGGCCGTTGGGGCGACGACTTTGCCCTCATCACCTGGCGGCTGCATCCCGTCGCAGCCGTGCCTGAGCTCCAAAAACGTGCTGCCGATGACAAACTCACGTCGGAGCAGCGCAAGCTGGCCCTCGACACACTCGCTTTCATCCCGGATGCCACCGCCGCGAAAGCCGTGCTCGCCCTGGCAAAAGACCAAGGCTCGCCCATCCACGCCGACATCATGTGGTGGCTCATCAAGCGCAGCACCGATGACTGGAGCACCTTTGGCATCGCGGAGGAATTGAAGAAGGAAGGCATCTTCGATCCGGACAGCGCCAAGCTCGTCGAGGTCGTCACGCCGCCGGTGGTTCCTGCGGCGTTTCAAGTGGCCGATGTTCTCAAATTGAAGGGCAGCGCGGCCAACGGCGCCCAGCTCGTCACCCGCTGCGTCATGTGCCACCAGTTCAACGGACAGGGTGTCGAATTCGGTCCCAACCTTGACGGCTGGGGCCGCAGCCAGCCGGCCGAGATCATCACGCAGGCCATTTTGGAACCCAGCAAGGACATCGCCCACGGCTACGACGGCCAGGAGATCAAATCGAAGGATGGCGTCACCATCCACGGCATGCCTTTGACCGAGGGGGACATCATGATCGTGCGCAGCATGGGCGGCGTGAACCAGTTCGTGCCGAAGAGCCGTATCAAGAAGCGTTCCAAGCTCGGCCGCAGCATGATGCTCAGCGCCTTCCAGCTCGGTCTCAGCGCGCAGGATGTGGCCGACATCGTGGCCTACATGCGCGGCCCGAATTGAACCCGTCACACATCAACCCGTCCTCCGCCATGCCCTCTCCCGTCCGCTTCGCCCTCGCCGGATTCGGTGCCTGGGGAAAATTTCACGCCCAATCCATCACTGGAAATCCGGACGCGCGGCTCGCCGCCATTGCCGCGCCTTCCGAAGCCTCGCGTGAGGAGGCGCGCAAGCAGTGTCCCGGCGCGCAAATTTTTGCCGACAGCCTCGAAATGATCGCACAGGCGGATTTCGACATCATCGACATCGCCACGCCCAGCCACACGCACCGCGAGATCGCGCTCGCCGCGATGCAAAAAGGCAGGCACGTCCTTTTGGAGAAGCCGATGGCCATCACGCTGGATGATTGCAAGGCCATCGTCGCCGGAGCTCGGCAGCACGGCGTGCATCTCGCCGTCGGCCACGAACTGCGCCTCTCCTCGCAGTGGGGCCGCATCAAGGATATCATCCAGGCCGGCACCATCGGTGACCCCCAATACGTCCTCGTCGAACTTTCACGCAAACCCTACCGCACCGGCGCGGGCGGCTGGCGCTATGACCAGAACCGTGTCGGCAGTTGGGTGCTGGAGGAGCCGATTCATTTTTTCGATCTCGCCCGCTGGTATCTTGAATCCAGCGGTGATCCCGTGGAGCTCCACGCCTGCGGCAACTCACGCGATCCGCGGCGCCCGACACTCTTTGACAACTTCAGCGCCATGTTCAAATACGCGAACGGCAGCTACGCCGTCGTGTCACAGACGCTCGCCGCCTTCGAACATCACCAGACCGTCAAGGTCAGCGGCACCAAGGGCGCCCTCTGGGCCGCCTGGAGCGGCGCGCTTGATCGAACGTTGGAGCCTGAATACTTCCTCAAAGTCTTCGACGGTGAAAAACTCGAGGCCGTGCGTCTCGACAAACACAGCGGAGAAGTCTTCGAGCTGCGCGAGGAGATCGCCCGATGTGTCGAAATGGTCCGCACTGGCAGACAACCCGCTGCCACCGGCCTCGACGGCCTGTGGAGCGCCGGCCTCTGCCTGGTCGCCGAGGAGTCCATCCGCCAGCGCAAGCCTCTGCCGGTCGGTGAAATGCTGAAGTTTTGACCTGGATTACGAGATCCCGCCACGGCATCGCGAATGCGGCCGTGGGATGACATTGACGGACTCAGTCCGGTCCTTTTTCAGCATCATGCCGCCAATGCGGTGCTATGAGCACCCCTGGCTGGTGCCACATTCGGTGCAGCAGCCGCAGGCTCCGGCGCGGATCACCTTGCTGGAGCCGCAGTTCGCGCAGGTGGTGTCCATGTACATGTTGCCCAGCGCGGCCTGCACACGCTCGGCGTGCGTGCTCGCCTGGTGGCTGCCCGGCTCGTCCTCCCGCCCGTTTTGTTGTGTGATGAGGTCGATGATGTCGGTCCTCTCGCACTCGAAATCAGGCACTGGACGGTTGATGGCGGCCTTGTCGATCTGCGCCAGTTCTTTCATCGGCAGGTCGGCCTGGCCTCTGTTCGGTGAGGTCGCCTCTTTGTAGCCTTTGATGAACTGGCAGCCGAGCCAGCGGAACACATAGTCGCTGATGGATGTGGCGTTGCGAATGTCAGGATTCCTGGTGAACCCCGAGGGCTCGAAGCGCTGGTAGGCGAATTTTTTCACGAGCGATTCCAGCGGCACTCCATGTTGCAAGGCCATGGAGGTGAGCGTCGCCACGGTGTCCATGAGTCCGCCGAGGGTGCTGCCCTCCTTGTTCATCTGGATGAAAATCTCGCCCGGCTGCCCGTCCTCGAACATGCCGACGTTCAGGTAGCCCTTGTGCCCGGCGATCTCGAACTTGTGATTGATGGCCACGCGGGTTTCAGGCATCCGGCGGCGCACAGGCTCGTCACACTTCGCGCGGAGGAGAGCCGCCTCCTTTTCCATCTCCACGATGCGCCGCTGCAGCCCGGTTTTCTCGGCAAAAATGGCATCCAGCTCTGACACGGCGCTGTCATTGCCGGAAGTACCGTGTTTTTTCTTGTCCGTGACGACTGGGGCGCTGCGCTTGGACCCGTCCCGGTAAATCGCGATGGCTTTCAAGCCGAGCTGCCAGCCTTCGATGTAGGTGTTCATGATGTCCTCGACGGTGGCGCCTGTCGGCAGGTTCACCGTCTTGGAGATCGCGCCGCTCAGAAACGGCTGCGCGGCGGCCATCATGCGAATGTGCCCGCGGTAGTGCAGGGAACGCTCCCCGCGCATCGCTTTGAACGCGCAGTCGAACACGGGCAGATCACCGGACTTGAGTCCGCTGGGAATCGTGACGCCATCCTCACCAGTCACGTCCTCGATGGTGTCGTATTTGTCGATGTGGGCGATGATCCGGTCGATCTCGGCAGGCTGGTAGCCCAGGTGCTCAAGCGCGGGCTTCACGGTTTGATTGACAATCTTCAACATGCCGCCTCCGGCGAGCAGTTTGTACTTCACCAGCGCGATGTCAGGCTCGATGCCTGTCGTGTCACAATCCATGAGGAAGCCGATCGTCCCCGTCGGGGCGAGCACGGTGACTTGCGCGTTTCGATAGCCGTGCTTCCGTCCGAGTTCGACGGCCCGGTCCCAGCAGCTCTGCGCCTCGTCCTTGAGATATCCGAACCGCTCGCTGCCCTGGATTTTCGCGACATGAGAGCGGTGTTTCTCAATGACCTCGCGCATGTGCCTTTCATTGCTTTTTTCAGGCGGATTGGGGATGCCGTTGCAACGGGCGTCCTTGTAGCCTGCGAACGGACCCATGACATTCGCCAGCCGCGCGGACTGCTCGTAGGCATGCCCGGTCATGATGCCGGTGATCGCTCCTGCGAGGGCGCGGCCCTCATCCGTGTCGTAGCCGAGGCCGTAGCTCATGATCAGGGCCCCGAGATTGGCGTAGCCGAGGCCGAGGGTGCGGAAAATCCATGAGTTTTCCGCGATCTCCCGCGTGGGGTAGCTGGCGTTATCGACGATGATCTCCTGCGCGGTGATGAAGACACGCACCGCGGCCTTGAAGCGCTCGACATCAAAACTGCCGTCGCTTTTCTTGAAGCGCAGCAGGTTGAGGGACGCGAGATTGCACGCCGTGTTGTCGAGGAAAAGGTACTCGCTGCACGGATTGGTGGAATTCTGGCGGCCTGAGCCTTTGCAGGTGTGCCAGTTGTGGATCGTCGTGTCGAATTGCATGCCCGGATCACCGCAGACATGCGTTCCCTCGGCGATTTTGCGCAGCAGCGTCTTAGCATCCTTTTCCTCGCACGGACGGCCGTCCGAAACCCGCCGCGTCCACCACGTCCTGCCCTCGATCGCGGCGTTCATGAATTCATCGCTCACGCGCACGGTGAGGTTTTCGTTTTGATACATGATCGAGCCGTAGGCCTCGCCGTTGTAACTGCCATCGTAGCCCTGCTCGATGAGCGCCCAGGCTTTCTTTTCCTCTTTCGTCTTGGCTTCGATGAACTCCTCCACATCCGGATGCCAGTCCTTGAGCGTGTTCATTTTCGCCGCCCGGCGTGTCTTGCCTCCGGATTTCACCGTCGCCGCGACCTGGTCGTAGATGCGGAGGAAGGACAGCGGGCCGCTCGGCCTGCCGCCGCCTGAGAGTTTTTCGCGCGTGGAGCGCAGTGTGGAGAGGTCGCTGCCCGTGCCTGAGCCATACTTGAAGAGCATCGCCTCGCTCGTGGCCAGGCGCATGATGTCCTCCATGGTGTCGCTCACGGACTGGATGAAGCAGGCGCTCCCCTGCGGGTATTCATACTGCGTCGGTGCGCGGCGGGCTGCCCGCGTCTTGCGGTCGAAGAAAAAGTTCCCCTCTCCCCTGCCCTTGCCAACGCCGTACTCGTGCCACAGGCCGACATTGAACCACACGGGGGAATTGAACGCGCCGAATTGATTCAGGCACAGCCAGGTAAGCTCCTCGTAAAAAACGTCAGCGGATTCCCTGCCGGCAAAATAACCGTCCTTGATGCCGAAATCCGTGATCGTCCGTGTGACACGATGCACAAGCTGCCGCACGGAGTTTTCACGACCTCCCTCATACGGATTCGTCCCGTTTGCGATGTCACCGTAAAAGTACTTCGACACGGCGATTTTTGCCGCCAGCGGAGACCACGCCCTGGGAACCTCGACGTTCTCCTGCTTGAAAATCGTTTTCCCCGAGTCGTCCGTGATCTCGACCGTGCGCAGTTCCCATTCGACCTCCTCAAACGGCTTGATCTCTTTCCGCGAGAAGGTGCGGGAAAATTTGAGGCCACCAGCGACTCTGGTGCCGTTTGGAGCCTGACGGGTTAGGCCGTTGGCGGAGTGGGAACGTCCGTTGCGGGGTGGCGAGAGGCGAATTGGGCGGGTGGATTTGAGGTTCATGAGGAGAGGATGGGTATTGGGTAATAACCGGGCTTGAAAATGGTTCGGGGAAGGAACTATCTCGCCGTTTCAGGGAGGCGCAGTCTGTGTGGGGTTCACCGTCAAATCTTGCGAGGAAACCACTATATATTGTGCATTAACAAAACATCAACACAATGAGTTGTGTTGATTTGTCTCTATGCTCAAGTTGTGTACACCGTTCGAGGCTTCTTTGCGATGTGGGACGGATCATAATTGATGCCCCTCGCACTTGATGATGTTGCCTTGCCCTCTCACCCAGCCAGTCGGAAACAGGGCGTAATCGAAACGGGCCTGACTGCGGGCATCGGCTGTGCCCCAAAGCCGAGCAAGGCGAGTCATTTTGACACCTAGTTCCAACCTTTCCCGAGTGCCGTCCTCCAAGAATTATGCAGACGGCATTCATTGCACACGCGTTGCCATGGCCCGATGGTCACTCGATCTTCGGCCGACCAGCCGGATTCCGGCAGTATTCATTTGCCATTGGGCAATTTCACCGCCGCCAATGTGTGCTCCCGGACAGGAATGTCCGTCGCACTTGATCAAGGCTTCGACGCAGGGGGAGCAGCAGGTGTTGGCGCTGCCGGTGCGGGAGCCGCAGGAGTGGCTGGAGGTGTTGCCGCAGCGGGAGGCGGAGCCGGGGCTGGCGTGGGTGCCGCAGGAGCCGGTGTTGCAGGTTTCGAGGCAGCTCGCGCGGGAGATGACGCAGGCACCGTGCCCGGAGGAGCGATGGTGGCACCGACGGTGCCCGCACCCGGTGTCAGATTGATTTTAGGCATGCCGGGAATGGCCGGAACAGCGCCGGTCTTTGGCTCGACCTTCGGTGCCGGTGGCGGATCTACCTCCCTGGTGGGCAATGACGCCGCGATCCATGCAAGGCGGCCATCACTGATCGATTGGAACTCCGGCATGTCGGGAAATTTCACGGCGAGGGCCTCATAAGCTTTTTTGGCCTCATCCTGCTTGCCATCGGCCCAGAGCAGGTCGCCGAGACGAACCTGTGCGAGCGGAGCGGCCTCGCTGGAAGGAAACTCACGCGTGATTCGCTCGAAGACAGCCTGCGCCTCCTTGCGGTCTCCCATGGAATCGAGCTTGGAGCCGAGTCCGAGCAGTGCGTTCACGGCGAGCGGATGGCTGGCGTTCTTCGTGGTGAATTCCTTCAGCGCGTCGATGGCGGAGCTCTTCTTGTTTTGATCCCAAAGCAGGCCGGCCTTTGCCAGCAGCGCGTTGGCGGCGGCTTTGGTTCCGGAGTAGCGCGAGATGACAAGGGCGCAGTCCTCCACCGTCTTCACCGCCGTGAACGCCTCCGCAGCCTCGTTGGCCCTGAGGGTGCTATGATGATGAATGAAGCCGTAGGCGCAGATCGCCACGGCGACGATCACAAAGATCCAGACGAGCTTGCGGAAGTTGTCCTCCAGAAACTTTTCCACGCCGGTGGAGGGGACTTCCTGGGACATTGAGTCGAGTTGGGACATAAGAGGCGGCTTTCGAAGGATGGGAACGGTGGGCGGGAAAAATGACGAATGAAGGCCAAAGATCTAATGACGTAGCCTGATCACACGCCCAGACATCCGTCATCCGCCATTCGGTTTCGTCATTGCGAAGCTCACGCGCCCACCTTGGCGCGGGCTTCGTCCGCCAGCGCGGTGGAGAGGTAACGCTCGCCGGTGGAGCAGGCGATGGTGACGATGAGCTTGCCTGCGTTTTCAGGGCGTTTGGCGACCTCGATGGCGGCACAGACATTCGCGCCGGTGCTGATGCCGACGAGGATGCCCTCCTCCCTGGCGATGCGGCGGGCCATCGCAAAGGCGGCATCATTGCTGACTTTGACGCATTCGGTGATCTGGAGGTTTCCGGCCGAATCCTTCAAATGCAGGTTGCCCGGGATGAACCCCGCGCCAGCTCCCTGGATTTTATGCGGGCCGGGTTGCAGCGGCTCGCCGGCGAGGGTCTGGCTGATGACCGGGGAGGTGTCAGGCTCGGCGGCGATGGCGACGAAGGAGGGCTTGCGCGGTTTGATGACCTCGACGCAGCCGGTGATCGTCCCGCCGGTCCCGACCGCGGAGATCAGGATGTCGATCTTGCCATCCGTGTCCGCCCACAACTCCTCCGCCGTGGTGCGGGCGTGGATGGCGGGATTGGCCGGATTGTCAAACTGCTGCGGCATCCAGGCATTAGGCGAGTTCTGCACGATCTCTGTGGCCTTGGCGATGGCCCCCTTCATGCCCTGGGAGCCGGGAGTGAGCACGAGCTCCGCGCCCAGCAGCGCCAGCAAGGTGCGCCGCTCCATGGACATGGTCTCCGGCATGGTCAGTGTGAGCTTGTAACCTTTCGCCGCGGCGACGAAAGCGAGCGCGATGCCCGTGTTCCCGCTGGTGGGCTCCACGATCATCGTGTCCGGCTTCAAAATACCGCGCTTCTCCGCGTCCTCGATCATGGCCATGCCAATGCGGTCCTTCACACTGCTGAGCGGATTGAAGAACTCACACTTCAGAGCGACAGTGGCGTTGAGGCCGGCCGTGACCTTGTTGAGCCTCACCAGCGGTGTGCGTCCGACGGTTTCGACGATGTTGTTGTAGATGCCCATGATCGTGTGTGGTTTGAGGTTGCTGTTCGGATGGAATCAATGCTGATTGCAGAACTCTTCGAAGCGGTCCATGCCGGCGTTGATCACATCCAGGCCGGTGGCGTAGCTGAAGCGGACGGTGTACTCGGCGCCGAAAGCCACGCCGGGGACGATGGCGACCTTCTGCTTGCTCAGCAGCTTCTCGCAGAAATTCACCGACTTGATCTGCGTCGGCTCGATGTCCACCAGGAAGTAGAACGCGCCCATCGGCTCCACGACGCGGACGTTCTTGATGCCGGAAAGGCGGCCCAGCATGTACTGGCGGCGCACGTCGAACTCATCACGCATGTCGCTGACGATCTGCTGGTCCATCTGCAACGCCGCCAGCGCGCCGTATTGCGCGAAGCTGGTCGGATTGCTGGTGGTGTGGCTCTGGATGGTGTCGATCGCCTCGGCGATCTTTTTCGGCGCGGCAGTGTAGCCGAGACGCCAGCCGGTCATCGCATACGCCTTGGAGAAGCCGTTGATGGTGATCGTGTGGTCATAGATCTCCTTGCTCAGGGAGGCGATGCTCACATGCTCATGGCCGCCATAAACGAGCTTCTCGTAGATCTCGTCGGAGAGGATCACGATGTCCTCCGCCACGGCGACCTCGGCCAGCGCCTTCAGCTCGTCCTTGGTGTAAACGGAGCCGGTTGGATTGCCCGGCGTGTTGAGGATGATCATCTTCGTCAGCGGGGACATGGCGTCCTCGAACTCCTCCGGCGTGATCTTCCAGCCGTTCTCACGCTTTGTCTCCACGATCACCGGAATGCCGCCGACCATGCGCACCATTTCAGGGTAGCTGGTCCAGTAGGGGGCGGGAATGATCACCTCGTCACCCGGATTCACCACGGCGAGGATGGCGTTGTAGCAGGAATGCTTCGCGCCGCAGTTCACGCTGATCTGGGAGGGCTCGTACTGCACGTTGTTGTCCACCATCAGCTTCGCGGCGATGGACTCGCGCAGCTCCAGGATGCCGGCGCTCTCGGTGTAACGGGTTTTGCCGGAGTTCAGCGCCTCGGCGGCGGCGGCGATGATCGGGGCGGGTGTGTTGAAGTCAGGCTCGCCAGCCCCGAAGCTCAGAACGTCCACGCCCTGCTTTTTCAGCGCCTTCGCCTGAGCGGTGATGGACAGGGTCATTGAAGGGGCGACTTCGGCGATGTTCTTGGCGATGAAATCCATGGTCAGGGTGGTTGGTCGGGTAAAAAAAACTGGGGGGG
>JAEUHJ010000026.1 GCA_016795375.1 Verrucomicrobiaceae bacterium | reverse complement strand
ATCGGCCAACCGCCAGCTTGCCATCCGCCATGCTGGAAAATTCGGCATCAAGGCGGTTTCGCATGGCGTGAATGTGCGCGCCGTGCGCGACCGCAAACGCGAACTCATCGCTGATTTCGCCGGTTATCGCCAGGGACAGCTCGAAGACGGCCGTTTCGCTCTTTATCGAGGTCTTGCCCGCTTTCTCGACTCGCACACGCTCGAAATCATCCCAGGAGACGGCTCCGCCGGTTTTCAGGTCAAGGCGCGCAGCTTCTGCATCGCCACAGGCTCGGAGGGGTTCGTTCCCGACGTGCATGGACTGGTCGAGACCGGTTTCTGGACGAGCGACGATGTGCTGGATGCCGGCTCGCTGCCGGAGACCGTCGCCGTGCTCGGTGGAGGCGCGATCGCGCTGGAGATGGCGCATTATCTCGAAGCCATGGGTTGCGGCGTCACGCTGATCCAGCGCAACATGCAGCTCCTCACCGGTCTCGACCTCGAATGCAGCGATGTGATTGCCAGGGCTTATGCCGGGCGCGGCATGGGGCTGCATCTTGGTGCTCATCTGACCCGTGTGGCTCTCCACGAAGGCCGCAAGCGTGTCGAATTCACCGCCGGCGGTCATTCGCACGAAGTCAATGCCGATGAGATCCTCCTCGCCATGGGCCGCCAGCCAGCGACGCGTGGCCTGGGGCTCGACAACGCAGGTGTGACCACGCAAAGAGCCAAGGTCGTCGTCAATGAGCGCATGCAGACCTCGCAACCGCACATCTTCGCGGCGGGTGATGTGTGCAGCCCGCTGGATGTCGTTCACATCGCCATCCAGCAGGGGGAGGTCGCCGCGCGCAACGCGGCCCGGCTGATCAACGGCCAGGAGGCGGGTGAAGCCATCGATTACCGCCTCACGCTCTTCGGTGTGTTCTCGCATCCGCAAGTCGCCGTCGTCGGAGCCACGGCTGGAAAGCTCAAGGCGCGGGGAATCCCCTTCATTGAAGCCGTGTATCCGTTCAATGACCACGGCAAATCCCTGGTCATGGGCGAGACGGAGGGTTTCGTGAAAATGATCGCACATGCCGGGACAGGCGAGATTCTCGGGGCCTGTGTCGTCGGCCCCGAGGCCACCGAATTGATTCATGAAGTGGTCGTCGCCATGAGCTTTCATGCCACGGTGGGGCAGTTCATGGCCATTCCACACTACCACCCGACTTTGAGCGAGGTGTGGACCTATCCTGCGGAGGAGATCGCGGAGCAGCTTTGAAACAGCGGAAGGGGGATTCACGCTCTCACGGCACCGGCTCGCCGGAGCCGGGGTAAATCCAGCGCACGACCCTGCCATCCCTCACATGGGCCTGGGCCTCGGTGTCGAGGGGGCCGCAGAAGGCCATCGTTTCATAAAACACGCTCACCGCCCAGGTGGGCTGGTTGTCGATGGTGCGGGCCTGCGGAGCGCCCCAGCGCTGAATCTTGCCGGACTTGATGTCGGTGACCTGGCCGGATTTCATGCTTGCCAGCAAAAGGTCATAGCTGCCGTCGGCGTTGCGCTTGGGCGCGCCCGTGGCATCCACGGCGTGGGGCATGGCGGCCGGCGCGCCCTCGGTTGATTGCCGCTTTCTCCATGCGGCCAGCGCCATCTCGACACGGCCTTTTTTCCATCGCTCATACGACTCACGCACTTGCGCTGGCATGTCGGTGTCATGTACGAATGCCTGGCCGCGCGCCAGCGCGGTCTGTGTCGGCGCGATGATCAAAACATTCGCCTGCGCTCCGACGGCAAACGCGGTGGCGCCTGCGGGCAGGGTCGAACTGCCGCCTGCCATGCGCAGTTGCACCGGCTTGCTGAGTTTGATCTGGCGCGGAAACGTGGCGGGCGGGAACACGGTCCAGTTTTTCGTCAGCGACTCCAGCGGTTCGATCTGCGGTGGCACGAAGCCGCCGTTCGTCGGGGCGGGGGACGAGGAGTGGAGGTGTGAAGGTGGGCGTGGCACGGGCGTCGTGTGAACGTGGCCTGATTCACGCTCCGGCAGATCCAGCGGCGGGTTCTCAAACACGAAGCGCTTTCCAGCCGGAGTGATGAAGCGGTCATAGACCAGAATCGCGGCGGTGAACAACAGGATCGTGATGAGGAGCGCCTTCATGTGCGGCGCAAGCTACCTTCCAGACTCGTTTCAGGCAAGGACTCGCGCCTTCTTGCTCATTTTGCCGGGCGCTCTAGTTTGCGGTGATGTTGAAGAACCTCCTGTTCATCCACGCGGTTTTCGCAGCCGCAGTCTCCGCCCAGGACACCGGACCGGCGAAAAACGATCCCTCCGTGCCGCGAGATCGCGACACCGTGCTGCGCATCCAGATTTTCCTCGACCGCAATCTCTTCGGCCCCGGCAAGATCGACGGCGCGATCGGCGAGTTCACTTACAAGGCCGTGGTGAACTACAATTATGCCCACGGACACCGTGACATCTACAACTGGGGGCATGTGCAGGAGGCGTCAGAGCGTGAGGTGCCGGTGCCTTACGCCGCCTACAAGATCAGGGAGAACCTCCTGCCTTTTGTGAACCCGCGTCTGCCGGAGGAGCCGGAGGAGCAGGCGAAATTTTCCTTCATGGCCTATCGCAGCCTCCTGGAGCTGGTCGCCGAGCGGTTTCACACGGACGAGTCCTTTCTCGAACTGATCAATCCGCAGAAGCGGCTGGGCGCCTTGAAGCCGGGCGACATCGTCGTGGTGCCGAACGTGCGTTCCTTCCGCATCGAGGAGGTGAAGCCGATGCAGAGCTACAAGGCTGACCCCGCGCTCAGCTCCCACACCATCGTGATCGACACCATCGAGCGCATGGCCGCCGTGTACAGCGAAAAGGAGATGATGCTGGCCGCGTTTCCGATCACGCCGGGGAAGCCGCAGTTCATTCCCGTGGGACAGTGGGAGGTGAGGAGCATCATGAACACGCCCAGCTTCCGCTACGACAAGCAGTTTCTGGAGGAAGGGGTGCGCGGTGACGAGGCATGCCAGCTCCCTCCCGGTCCGAACAGTCCTGTGGGCATCATCTGGTGCGGATTGAGCAAGAGCGGCATCGGCCTGCACGGCACCGCGCTGCCGCGCACCATCGGCCGCAGCCGCAGTGCGGGCTGCGTGCGCTTCGCGAACTGGGACGCAATCCGCCTTCCACTGCTCATCCGGCCTGGATCACGGGTCATCGTGCGCTAAGCGGTGTCTTCGTGAATATACCTCGCGTCATGAGGATTTGTGAAAAGGGAAAATCTGGAAGTTGAGGGTGAGCAGGCTTTTGAGCTCCGGCAGGTAGTCGCGGGACATCTTGCGCAGGCAGTCGTCGATGGCGGCGCGAAACTCTCCAAAGGTTGGATAATGCCGGTTGGTCAGGCACTTTTTCCTGGTGAGCTTCCACAGCCTTTCGATCAGATTCAAATTCGGGCTGTAGGAGGGCAGGTGGAGCAGTTCGATGTCCGCCCGCGCGGCGTGCGCGGCGACTTCTTTGCAACGCTGGTAACGGGCATTGTCCAGGATCAATGTGAGGGGCGTGCGGACATGCTTCGCACGGATTTGATCCAGCAGTTCCATGACCAGCGGGGCGCTCACGGTGCCTTCGGTCGTCACGCTGATGATCTCATGGCTATGGCTCTCGATGGCTCCCAGCACACTGTAGCGCTGCCTGCCGGGCGCGGTCTTGATGAAAGTGC
>JAEUHJ010000175.1 GCA_016795375.1 Verrucomicrobiaceae bacterium | reverse complement strand
TCGCCTTCCAGCGCGGCTTTGCGGTCTGTCTCATCCGCCGTGCCATATTGCTCGTCCATCGTTGGCGTGGGCCGTGCAAACACCACCGCGTTGTACCTCCCCGCCAGCGTGATGATCGGTGGCGTGTTGTTGCTGGTGTTGTTGGTGCTTCCGCCCGCGCCGGTGGTGCCGCCTGTCGTGCCGCCTCCTGTGCCCGTGCCGCCGCCGGGGTTGAGCGGTGTGGAGCCGAGCAGGTTCACGTTGCTGCCCGCCTGCATCTCCGCCGCATCGTCCCAACCATCCCCGTCGGTGTCGGCGATGCGCGGATGGCTGCCGAGCTGAAACTCCCGCAAATTGCTCAGCAGGTCGAAGTCCGGGTCGGTCTGCGCGTGAGCCGCCACAGTTTGCGCATGCGCCTCGGTGTAGGACTGGTAGTCAAACTCCGTCGGCGTGCTCACGCCGCTGGGGTCAAACGCGATGACAAACTCCTCCCAGCTCAGCAGCGCGGGCGCTGCTTCCAGCAGGCCCGTGGCGGCACCCGCGTCACCCGCGTCACGCAAATCCAGCGTGTGGCGGTACTCCCACACGTCGGGCATGCCGTCGCCATCGCAATCCCCCGGCAGCACCCGCGTGGTCAGCGTCTCGCTCTGCGCGAGCACTTGGATGTCGCTCAACCCGTCCGCACGGCCCGAGCTGGCGGCGGCGAGGTTGAGGCGCAGCGTGATTTCCTCGAAATTCATCACCCCGTCATTATCAAAGTCCGCCACCGCGTCGGCAAACACATTCTTGTTCAAACTCCCCGGCGCCACCGCCGCCCAATGATCCTCCACCGCGTCGGTGATGCGGTCCTCGTCCGCGTCGTAGGTGTCGAGGTAGAGCACGAGGCTCCAGCCGTTCAGATAAGCCAGCAAATTGCTCACGCCGTCACCACCTTGGAGAAAGAGAGGAATGGCGGAGAATCATTGCCCATGCCAACGATGCAGGAACAAGCATTCAAGCAATCCGGATGCCCGCCGCCTCTAGAACCGCGCTCAAATCCTGCGGCAGCGGCGCTTTCACACGGAGCATCTGGCCGGAGGCGGGGTGCTTGAGGCGCAGCTCATGCGCATGCAGGAACAAACGGCGCGCGCCGAGGCTCTGGCGCAGCTTGCGGTTCAAATCGAACGAGCCATAAACATCATCGCCGACGAGCGGCAGACGCCGTGACGCGGCCTGGACGCGGATTTGATGCGTCCTGCCGGTGATGAGCTCGATTTCGACGAGTGAGAGGCGCTGCGCCGGCGAATGCCCGATCAGGCGATACTTCACCTCGGCATTCGGGCGCGGGCCGTGACGCACGGTGGTGCGCACCTGATGCCCTTCGTGCGCGGTGATGAGGTGGTCGAGCCACACGCCTTCATTTTTCAATCCGCCGCCAGCGCAGAGCGCGAGGTAGATTTTCCGCACCGCCTCGGCTTCAAATGCCCCGCGGCATGCGGCGGCGGTTTTTTCGTCCTTCGCGGCCAGCAGCGCGCCGGACGTGTCCTGGTCGAGGCGATGGATGAGCCAGATTTTTCTCGCAGGGCCGGCGAAGCAACGCGCATCGGCGTCATACCGGCCTTCAAAGGCCGCGGACTGCGGTCTGGCGGATTTCGGGTTCGGATGCGAGAGCACGCCGTGCGGCTTGTTCACCTCGA
>JAEUHJ010000126.1 GCA_016795375.1 Verrucomicrobiaceae bacterium | reverse complement strand
CTTGGCTGGCTGCGGGTGGTCCTCTTGCGGCGGCTTTGGCTCGCCAGGCAAAGCGCAGGTGCATGAGGTCGCGCCAGCGTGGCAGCGGATCGAGGCGGCCGCTGAGGTGCATCTCTTTCCCGCAGCACGGGCACTTGGGTTGGGTCTTCGCGGGCTGCTGCTGCGGTGCGGATGGCGTGGCGAGGCCCAGGAGGTGCCGCACGCGTGCCAGCTTTGCTTTGGCGGCGGCGCTCCAAAAGCCGTGGTGCCGCACGCGCACATGGCCCTTTGGCAGCACATGCTGGCTCCATCTCCGAATGAACTCGTCCACGCTGAGTGTGATGACGCTCCACTGGCCCGTGGTGCTGTTCTGGCAGCGCAGGCGGATGTTGCCGTGCTCGTCGTAGCCGTGCAGGCGTGACTCGCTCAGCGCGGTTTTGCTCACATAGCGGGCGAGGTAGCGCAGCGCATGCACGCCATCGCCCACGCCACGACTGTCCACCACCCACGCCAGCTTCCACACTTGCGGGTCGATTTGCGCATGGTGGCGGGTGTGCGCTTCGCGGTCGTGCTGGAGGATGAGCCGGCTCAAACGATGCCGAAAGGCCGCTCCGAGTGCCTTCACGGGGAAGAGATACTTCGCCCCCTTGGCTCGATAAACGCGCAACCCATCTTCCCGCAGCGCGATTCCTGGCATGATGACGTGCAGATGCGGGTGATCCGCCATTTGACTCAGTCGCTCCCCGCGCCTTCGCCCTTCGGGCTGCGCTTCGCTCCGTCTAAAACGCCTCCGTCCCTCGGCGTTTTTGCCGCGTCCAGGTGTGCAGTACGGCGGTGAGCCGAGCGGCGGCGGCAGCCGCGAGACAGACTGCGACGAAGGAGCAGCCCTGGAGCGCAGCGGAAGGGTGAAGGAGCCGGAGGAGGCGACTGAATCAACGTCATCATAAAACACGGCACACCGGGGATGAGCTTCGTCTCCTGCGCGGCGGCCCACTCATGCTGATCGGCGCCGCCGCACTTCGGGCAGGCGCGGTGATTGCAGGAGTGGTAGGCGAAGCGCGTCTTCCCGCAGTCATCGCAATCATAGCGCTGAGCACCCAGCGCCGCCGTGCGGCAGGCGCACACCGCCGCCACCGCGTCATGCTGCGCGGGGTGGATGCGGAAAACGGGGTCAGATTTTCCCAATTCACAAATCCTCATGACGCGAGGTATAAGCGCGGCGGGTGGCCGGAAACGAGGCCATGCGAGTCAGAAAAAGGTCTTTTGAGGGGGCAAACGACGCCCAAAACCCAAGCGCAAAGCCTAGCGAAGGGGCATTTGCCCGTCACCTCAGGGGCCGGGAGCGGAGTGAGGGACGAAATTGGGGTTCCCAAACGAGGCTTGAAAAAATGCACCTCCTATCCAGAGGTGCCCTGTATCCGTTCTCCCATGGCGATCCTGGCTTGATGTGGCTCATCTTGATGGCGCGCTGCAGCATCCGTTCCTGGACCAGCCATGTGAACGCATCTTCCAAAATCTTCCCAAAAATCCCCTCGCTCCCTGCGGCGGCGTGCTACTCTCGTGGCGAACCTTCGTTCACCATGAAAACCACGTTCAGCCTCGCGCTGCTGCCAGTCATGACACTGGCGTTTGTCCCTGTTTCCATCGCGGCTCCATCCAAAGGCCGCGCCAATGCCCAGGAATCCGCCCCGCCGCCTTTGCAGGCCACGATCAACATCCATCCGGAGGAGCTTGCGCCGGAATCGACCATCGAGGTGGTGTTCCCGACGCCGATGGTCGCGAAGGAGCAGATCGGCAAGATGGCGGAGGCCTCGCCGCTCGTTGTCACGCCGGAGCTGACGGGCACGTTTGAGTGGACGAGCACGCGCAGCGGGCATTTCCACCTCACGCAGGCACCGAAGTTCGCCAGCAGCTACGATTTCAAGCTGCGCACCGGTCTCACCGATCTCACCGGCAGGCCGCTTTCGACCGAGAAGCTCGATTCCGTCGAAAGCGCCCGCTTCCTCATCATCGACCAGCATCCGCGCTGGTTTAACGACGACGGACAGAACCGCTCCCCGCGCTTCATGTTTGAGTTCAACGATGCCGTGACACCCGCCGAGGCGGTGAAGCATATCAAGTTCAGCTCGGAGAACGTGCGACCGGTCGCCGCGAAGATCCGCCACGCCACGGGCAAGGATTTCGCCCGCATGAGCGCCGAGCCGCAGCCGACGTGGGCAGAGCAGATCTCGAAGGTGAAACCCGCCGTCGCGGATGATGCCGCGCGGCTCAGCGCGATCATCGTAGAGCCGGAGTCGCCGCTACCGGTCGCGAAAGGCTGGCGTTTGCAGATCGCCGAGACGCTGACGAACGCCTCCGGCCACAATGCGCTCGCCACGGGCGACGACATCGAGCTTGGCGAGATCACACCCTTCTCCGTGCGGAATGTGGAGGCGCACACGCCCTTCGACAGCGACTATTACATCGACATTGACTTCAACAAGCGCCTGCTGCCGCCCTCCGACACCGAGATGACGAAGGAGATGACCGAAGCATTCGTGCAGAAGATCCTGCCTTTCATCACCGTGCAGCGTGTGTCGCTGGGGCAGAAGATCGCCGCGGTGGTGAACAAGGACGAAGGCCCCATGACCGGCCTCAAAGCCGAGGTGCAAGGCAGGACGCTGCGCCTCGCCGGGGCGTTCGAGGTGAACAAGAAATACCAGGTCACCGTGGCGCAGGCGCTCACCTCCGGCGACAACCTGCCCTTGCAGGCCACCTACAAGGGCGAGGTCACCTTCGTGCCGAATCCGCCCTATCTCGCCGCGCCGGCCTTCATCAATGCGCAGCTCGCCAAAGGAGCAGGAGCTTACGAGTTCAGCGCCGCGAACGTGAGCCAGGTGCGTGTGCGCGCGAAGCGCCTCACCGGTCCCGAGCTGCTCAAGGCGCTCGATCAATACCGCGCCTACGAGACCGCCTACTACGGCAACGAAAAACAAAAGGCCGCCTACAAGACGCAGCCCATCGACGCCTATCCTGGCACGCAGGTCTTTGACCGCACCTTCCCGGTGACGAAGCCGCTCGACCAGAGCGAGATCTTGAAGCTCAACTGGCGTGAGGTGCTCGGCGATTATCCCGCCGCGCCGCTGTTCATCGAGTTGGAAGGCACCGCCGCCGCCGGATTGAAGGACAAGGGCGTCATCACCCAGTCCCTCGTGCAGTTCACCGACCTCGGCATCATGCAGAAAAGCAACGGTCGTGAGTCGGTCTTCTTCATCACCTCGCTGGAAAGCGGCAAGCCCGTTCCCGGCGTGCGCCTCACACTGGTGGATTCCGATCTGAAGCTGGCGGGTTATGGCGACACCGACGCCAGCGGCATCGCCACCGTGCCCAGCACCTCGCCCGCATTTGTGCTGGCGGAAAAAGCGGGGGACTGCGCCGTGATCGAGACCAATAAGAGCGGCATCGGTATTCCGTATGACATCAGCCAGTCCTACGAAAGCGTCTGGCAGCCGCAGCGCCGCACGTTTGTCTTCTCCGACCGTCCGCTCTACAAGCCCGGCGACACCGCTCACTTCAAGGCGCACACACGCCTGCTCACCGGGGATGATTTGAGCCTCGATCAAGCTCCCGCGCAGGGGCGGCTCGTCATCCGCGATCCTCGTTATCGCGTCGTCATCGACAAGCCGGTCACCTTCACTGCCTCCGGTGCCTGGGCAGATGATGTCGTGCTGCCAACAGGCCCCGCAGGCTGGTATGACCTCTCCATCAACCTCAAGTCACCGAACCCGAACAGCCAGAACGACGACGGCGGCGGCATGACCTTCCGCATCGACGACTACAAACCAAACACCTTCGAGGTGAAGATCGACGCGAAGGCGCTGAAGTTCCAAGCCGACCGCATCCAGCTCCCGCTCAACGCGAATTACTTCATGGGCAAGGCGCTCTCGTCGGCATCCATCGAGTGGAGCGCAAACTCACGCCGCGACTTCATGCCGCCGGACGCGTTCCGTGACTACCACTTCGGCGAGGCGCCCGCGTGGTCGCATTACGCCCAGGATCGCGACTCTGATGGCGACTACATCTACGGCGAGCAGGAGGAAAATGAGGACGAGTGGTTCGTGAACGGCGATCTTTTCCTCGGCGAGGACGGCACCGCCACGCTCGAAATGCCGCGCCCGCCGGCGGATCGTGCCGCGCTGCCGCAGATGGTGCGCGTGAACGCGGAAGTGACCGACATCAACGAGCAGACCATCAGCTCAGCCGTCGAGTTCGAGGTGCCGGGCGCGGATTTCCTCGTCGGGCTGCGCGGACCGCAGTATTTCGCCACCGCAGGCAAGCCGGTGAACCTGGAAGTCGTCGCGATTGATTCCAAAGGCGCTCCTGCGGCCGGAAACGTGCACGTCGAGGTCAAAGTCGAGCGTCAGGAGTATCACACGCTGAAAATCGCCACAGCAGGCGGCGGCACGAGCACCAAGGACCAGGTCGTGCTGCGCGAGGAATTGAAGCAGAGCGTCGATCTGAAGCCGGCGACCGCGAAATCCGCGCCTTCGGCCACACTGGCCTTCACCCCGGCACGCGGCGGCGTTTACTTCATCACCGCCGAGTCCATCGACGCGAAGGGCACGAAGGTGCTCTCCCGCATGCCGTTCTATGCTGTCGGCGGCGGTGAGTTCCCGTGGGCGATGGAGGATGGCAACCGCATGAACCTCCAGCCGGAGAAAACGAAGCTCAAACCCGGTGAGGACGCCGTCATCGTGGTCAAGACGCCCATCGCCGGCACCGCGCTCGTCACACTGGAGCGCAACAAGATCCACCGCCAGTTCGTCACCGAGCTCTCGCCTGACAATCCGATCATCCGCGTGCCGCTCGGCGAAGATGAATTCCCGAACGCCTACGTCTCTGTCACCGTCATCCGCGGCTCCGCAGCCAGCACGAAACAGCACAAGATGCCTGAATACCGCACGGGTTACTGCGCTTTGACCGTCGAATCCGACGCGAAGGAACTGAAGCTCGCCGTGAAGCCGGATCGTGATGAAGTCCGTCCCGCAGAGGCCGTGAGCATCACCACCACGATCACGGATGCGAAGGGCGCGCCCGTTTCCGGCACCGATGTCACGCTCTACGCCGTCGATGAAGGTGTCTTGAGCCTGATGAAGCACGAGACGCCGGACCCTTCCGCGTTTTTCCACGCCGAGTTCCCGCTCGCCATCGACAGCTTCACCTCGTTCGACAGTTTGCTGCCGGAGGAGCTCGCCGCGCGTGATCGTGGCAACAAAGGTTTTGTCGTCGGCGGTGGCGACGGCGAGGAAAACTTGGGGAACATCACCGTCCGCAAAAATTTCATCGCCACACCGCTCTGGCTCGCCTCCGGTCTGACTGACGCGCAGGGCAGGCTGACCGCCAGCGTCACCGCGCCGGACAATCTCACCCGCTACCGTATCATGGCTGTCGCCGCGCATGGCGTGGATCGTTTCGGCAAGGGCGAGTCCGCCTTCAAGATCAACAAGCCGCTCATGATCGAGCCCGCCGTGCCGCGTTTTGCACGTCTGGGCGACGAATTCCTCGTGAAGGCCGTCGTTCACAACACCACGCCGCATTCAGGTGCGGTCGAGGTCACGCTCGACCTCGACAACACCGCCAGTTTCATCGCCGAGAAACGCGATTTCATCCCCGCGTCGCTCAACGCGGCTGATCGCGGCACCGCGAAGCAGCAGAAAGTCATCTTGCAGATCAAGGCCGGTGAAACCGCTGCCGCCGCCTTCCCCGTGCAGTTCGTGCAGCTCGGCTCCGCGAAGTGGAAATGGACCGCGAACGCGGTGAACTGGCCCTCCGCCGCCAGCGACGGCACCGAATCGACCTTTGACGTGAATCATCCCGTGCCGGAACTGCGCCACGTCGCCTACACGCACCTCAAGGCCGAGGAACCGGTCGAAAATCTCATCAAAGACGTGAATCCCGCGCTGCTCGAAGGCGAGGGCTCGCTCTCCACCAGCATCAGCAACAGCCGTCTGTATGAGGCACGCGACGCGCTCGACTATCTGCTGCACTACCCGTATGGCTGCGTCGAGCAGACGACTTCCGCCACCATGCCCTGGCTTGCGCTCGGCAAATACGAGACGCTCTTCCCGGATCAACTCGGCGGTGGCAAGGCGAAGCAGGTCATCCAGGCCGGCGTGAACAAGCTGCTGCAAATGACCACTGACGACGGCGGTCTCGCCTACTGGCCCGGCGGGGAGGAATCCAGTCTGTGGGGCAGCGCCTACGGCGGATTTCTCCTCCTGCGCGCACGCGACCAAGGCGCGGACGTTCCGGCGGATGCGATCAAAACGCTCGTCGAGTTCCTCTCGAAGAAACTGCGCGGCCTTGATGAGGAAAAAGACTTCTACAACCTCACCGACTCCGCCCTGGCGCTCTACACGCTCGCCAAGGCCGGCAAAGCCGAGCCCGCGTATCAAAACCTGCTCTTTGGCCGCCGCGACAGGCTGCCGGAGGCGGCACGCCTCTACCTTGCGCTGTCGATGTGCCTCAGCAACACGCCGGACCAGCAGATCAAAGACACGCTCGGCTGGAAACCGCCTGCGCCTCCCGCTCCGCCAAAAATAGAAGGCAAGGGCAAGGTCGCCAAATCGAAGGCAAAAACAGGGGCGAAGGCCAAAACAACGACTCCAGCGCCTGCGCCCGTCATTTGGAGCCACTGGGCCGGCAATGGCGCGAACAAGGCGCTGCGGTTGATCTGCTACACGCACCTCGGCCTGACCGAAGACGCGGAAAAACTAGCCGTTTCCATCCTTCAATCACGCAACGGCCGTGGCGAATGGGGCAACACCTTCACGAACGCATGGACGCTCACCGCCTTGTCCGCCTACGAGCGCAGCTTGAAGAAAACCGGCGAGCCGCTGGCCGCGAACGTCAAATGGGACACGCAGGACCAGCCGCTGAACCTCGCGGCGGGCTTCTCCAGCGCGAAGGTGAGCTTTGCGCTCAATCAAACGCTCAGCGCCGCGCCGCTCAGCATCACGCTGCCCGCCGGGCGCGAGGCATTTGCCCGCGTCGAGGCCCGCAGCTTCCCGCCGAAACGTGATTTCGCCGGTGAGAACAAAGGCTACGCCATCGAGCGCAGCTACGAGGAGCTGAACATGGACGGCACCACCTCCGGCACGGAAGATCTGCGCGTTGGTGATATGGTCGTCGTCACCTTGAAGATCGAAATCGGCGGCGGAGATCGCTATCTCGCCATCGACGACGCGCTGCCCGCCGTCTTTGAAGCCATCAATCCTGAATTTGGCACGCAGAGCGAACGCGAAGGCGATCAACTGCCTGACGGCACGCAGCCCTGGTTCTGCGACCATCGCGAAATCCGCACTGACCGCGCGCTGTTCTTCACCAATTTCGCGCCTGCGAAGGGCAAGTTCAGCCTGCAATACCTCGCACGCGTCATCGCCGAAGGCGACACCACCGCGCCGCCCGCCCGCATCGAAGCCATGTATCAACCCGACAAATACGGCCTCAGCCCGACCCAGCGCATCCGCACCTTGCCTTCGGGCAATGTGAAGATGGCGGGGAAATGATGCTGTGCCTTGCATGACAAACCATCTTTGACCCTCGGCGCAAAACAAGTATGATCCCTCCATGATCACGACGAAAACCAAGAAAAAGAGCAAGGCCAGTACCAGGAGTGTCCGGCGGCGTCTGAAGCCCGGTATTTCCAATGACCTCAAGGAGCTGGAGAAGAACAAAAGGCTGGATGTTGAGGAGTTGATGAGGCTGGCCGTGCTCATGCGTGACGCCAAGGACGACAAAACAGCATCGCACTACAGCGATGAGTTCATGAAGGGTTTTTACGGCACGAAGTGAGAGCAAGCAGACATGCCCAAGGTTTTACGCTCAAACCTGCCTCATGCGTTGATGGCGCACCTGCACCTTCGCATTCGTGATCGCAGTATCAGGTTGGAGGATCTGGAGGGCATGCTTTGGTGGCTGAACACCAATCCCGAGGTGCCGCATGGCCGATGGTTCAAGAGATTCCCTGGCATGACGATCTGCGGAGAGGGTGAGCTGGTGAAGACGTTTTTGCTGCCACGTCAGGCGGCTACTGGCGAGGAGGTGCTGTGAAGGTTGCCGCCGAGTCCATCACCCGCATCCGCGCCTCGTTTCCTGAGCAAGGTTTCTTCCAGGACAAGGAGTGGGTGCTGTCACCGGAGGCGTTTGCGCTGGATGCAAAGGCGGTGGCGTTGATCCGTGATCTGGGGCCGGCGCTGCGGGCGTTTCAGCGGGCGTGCAACCGATTGTACTTTGATGAAGCACATCCGTGGGTGGCGAAGCTACTGGATCAGGGCAAGCCGCAGCGTGTGATCGAGCTGGGACGCAATCCGCGCTGGCATGAAGACCTGCCGCGTGTGTTGCGGCCGGATCTGGTGCTGACAGAAACGGGTGTGAGCATCTCAGAGCTCGATTCATTGCCCGGCGGCATCGGTTTGACGGCGTGGTTGAATGAAACGTATGCCGGGCTCGATCAAAACGTGATCGGTGGCGGTTCCGGCATGCTGGATGGCTTTGCGAACACGTTTCCGGGCGAGGATATCCTCATCTCGCGTGAATCGGGTGATTATGTGCCGGAGATGCAGTGGCTGGCGGAACGATTGAACCGCCGTGTGCTGCGTCCGTGGGAGATTCAGCCGTATGAACTGGGTAGCGCGGCGATTTATCGCTTCTTCGAGCTGTTCGATCTCGCGAATGTCGAGAATGCCGACGCGATGCTGCGGATGGCCGAACGCGGCGAAATCAGCTTCACACCGCCGATCAAAGCGTTTCTCGAAGAGAAGCTGTGGCTCGCCTTGTTCTGGTCGCCAGCGCTCGAAGATTTCTGGAGCTCAGCACTGAGCACTGAGCACTTGGAACTCCTGAAACGATGCATTCCCATGGGCTGGGTGGTCGATCCGGTGCCGCTGCCGCCATTCGCGGTGTGGCCGAAGCTCGACATCCAGAGCTGGCATGAGATGAAGGCGTTCGGTGGCAAAAAGCGCGAGCTGGTCCTGAAGATCAGCGGCTTTTCGGAGCGTGGCTGGGGTTCGCGCGGCGTGTTCATCGGCCACGATCTGTCCCAGGAGCAATGGAGTGTCGCGATTGACGAGGCGTTGGCGAGTTTTCCGACGAACCCGTTCGTGCAGCAGGAGTTTCATCGTGCGAAGGTGGTCACGCACCCGGCCTGGGATGAGGAGAAGCAGACGACGCGGGCGATGCAGAGCCGGGTGCGGCTGTGTCCGTATTACTTTGGCACAGCGGAGGCGGACGATCCCGTCCTGGGCGGCGTGCTGGCCACGGTGTGCCCGGCGGACAAAAAAATCCTCCACGGCATGCGGGATGCGATGATGCTGCCTTGCGTTGCGCGATGATTTCCGCTCCATTGGGGGTGCCATGAAGCTCATTCCCGCACTTCTCCTAGCCTCGACCTCCGTTTTCGCCGCCGAGCCGATTGTGGTGAAACTCTGGCCCGGAGGGGCGCCGGAGAAGCCCGGCGTGAAGATCGAGGCGGAGAAGGAGGTACCGAAAAAATCCGCCGATGACGTACAGCGCATTACGAACGTCACCGAGCCGATGATCACGGTGTTCAAGCCCGAGAAGCCGAACGGCACGTCTGTGCTCGTGTGCCCCGGCGGCGGCTACCGCATCCTGGCCTATGAGCACGAAGGCACGCAGGTGTGCGAGTTCCTCAACAAGCACGGCGTGACGGGCATCCTGCTCAAATATCGCGTGCCGGCGCGCGATCCGAAAGATCCGGGCCGCGAGCCTTTGCAGGATGCCCAGCGTGCGATGGGCATCATCCGTCATCACGCGGCGGAATGGGGACTCAAGCCGGACCGCGTCGGCATCCTCGGTTTCTCGGCGGGCGGGCATCTCTCGATCATGACCACGCTGCATGCGAACGAGCGCACCTACACCACCGATCCCGCGCTCGATGTCGAAGACGCGACGCCGGATTTTGCAATTCCGGTCTATGCCGCGTATCTGACAGAGAAGAACAGCGGCTTCACACTGCTGCCGGAGTTCAAAGTCACGGGCAAGGCGCCGCCGATGTGCCTGGTGCATGCGCACGATGACAGGATCACCGCAGCGGGCAGCGCGTTGCTTTATCTCGGATACAAGAAGCTCAACCTGCCCTGCGAGCTGCACATCTACGCCAAAGGCGGCCACGGCTTCGGCATGCGCAAAAGCGGCGGCCCGGTGAACGACTGGCCTGATCGTGTGGCGGAGTGGATGAAGTCGATGGGATACATCCCCTGAGCAAGGCCATGAGCGCGGCAGAAGCAGCGAACACCACGCCGGACGAACATCGCCTGGTTGTGGAGGATCTGACGGAGGCGGTCTGCCGGCTCCGGCCTGACGGTACGTTCACCTTTGTGAACGAGGCGTACTGCCGCCTGTTCGGCAAGGCCAGGGAGGAGCTGCTGGGAAAAACCTGGCATCCCGTGGCGGTGGCTGATGACCTGCCGATGATCGAGGAGAAGCTGCGTCTGATCACGCCGCAGAACCCGGTGGTGGTGATCGAGAACCGGGTTTACGACGCCGCAGGCCAGGTGCGTTGGATGCAGTTCGTGAACCGGGGCCTGTTCAATGAATCGGGCAGGCTTGTCGAGACGCAAGCGGTGGGGAGAGACATCACGGAACGTGTGATTGTGGAGGGGAAACTGGAGGAGAGCCAGAAGAGATGGCAGTTCGCGCTTGAGAGCTCCGGTTTCGGTGTGTGGGACTGGGACATGGCGCAGGACCGGATTTTTTATTCCGAACAGTGGAGGCAGATGCTCGGGTACGAGCTTCAGGATGAGGTGCCGGAAACAAATTCCGACTGGAGGCTGGTCATGCACCCTGAGGATCAGCCGGGGGTGCTTTCCCTGGTCAATGATCATCTGGAGGGCCGCAGCGAAGCCTTCTCCGGCGAGTTCCGGTTGCGCTGCAAGGACGGCTCCTGGTTGTGGGTGTTGGGCCGCGGCCGGGTGATCGGGCGTGACGCATGTGGAAAGCCGCTGCGCATGATCGGCACGACGGCGGACATCTCCAAACGCAAGGCGGCGATGGAACGGGAGGCGAGCATTCTGCGGCTGACCGCCGAAGGAGCGCCGGCCAGCGCGGTGCTGGAGGCGATCATCCGCAATGTGGAGGCGTCGCAGCCTGGAGTCAGGTGCAGCGTGATGCAGGTGGACGCCACTGGCAGGTGCCTGCGGCTGAAGACCGCGCCGGGACTGCCTGAAGCAGTCAGGAGGGCGATGGACGGGCTGCCCATCGGTCTGGACTCCACATGCTGCGGCAGGGCGGCTTACACGGGGATGCGCGAGATTTGCCCTGATGTGCTGGCAGATGCGCGCATGGAGCCTTTTTACCAAGCAGCGCAGGAGGCCGGGCTGCGTTCCTGCTGGTCGGAACCCATCATCAGCAGTGCCGGGAAAGTTTTAGGCACGCTGGCCTGCCACCACCCTGCCAGTCATGAGCCGTCACAAGCGGAGACCAGCAGGACGGCCAGCGCGGCAAACCTGGCCGCGCTGGCGATCGAGCGTGAACAGAAGGAGCATGCGCTGCTCATCAGCGAGGAGCGCTACGCGCGCGCCCTGCGCGGCACCACTGACGGCCTGTGGGACTGGAACATCGTCACAGGGGATGTTTATCTTTCGCCACGGTGGAAGCAGTTGCTGGGCTACATGGAAAACGAGATGATGCGCGGACGTGAGAGCTTGTTCCTCGCCCGCTTGCATCCGGATGATGTGCCGAAAGTGCAGGCGGCGCGGCGGGCGCACTTCGAGCAGCGTGTGCCCTACCAGGTGGAGTTCCGCCTGATGACCAAGAGCGGAGAGTACAAATGGTTTCTGGCCCGCGGCCAGGCGGAGTGGAATGAGAACGGCGAGGCCGTGCGCATGACCGGCACGATTTCCGACATTGAAGAACGGAAGCATGCGGAGCGGGCGCTGAGGGAGAGCGAAGGGCGCTTCCGTGCCGTCTTTGAACAGGCGGCGGTGGGTGTCACGGTCGTGCATACTCCGACGGGCAGGTTCGTCAGCGTGAACCAGCGCATGTGCGAGATCACCGGCCGCAGGCATGAGGAGTTGATGAGGATGACCTTCATGGAGATCACGCATCCCGATGATTTGCAGGGCGACCTGGATCAGATGGAGGCCCTGAAGGCGGGCGTGATCTCCAGTTTCAACATGGAGAAGCGTTATGTGAGGCCCGACGGTTCCACGGCATGGATCCATCTTACCGTCTCCCCCATGTGGAATCCCGGAGAGCCCCAGGTTCACCATATCGCCGTGGTGGAGGACATCGATGCGAGGAAGCAGGCGGAGGGCAACTACCTGCGTGAGCTGGGTTACAACCAGGCACTGGTGGACAGTACCGCAGCCTTCATCATCGTGACAGACACCGAGGGACGCTTCATGCATGGCAACGCGGCCTTCCACACAATCATGGGCTATGAGATGGTGGATTTGATCGGCAAGAGCGTCTGGGAAGCCGGCCTTCTGGACAGGGCAGGGGCCGAGCGTTCCAGACAGCGCTTCCAGCGCCTGCTGCGGGGCGAGGACAATCCGCCCGCCGACATGCGTCTGCGCACCAAGGACGGCCAGTGGCTCACCGTGGAGATCCGCAGCGCCTCGACGCGCAAACCCGACGGATCACTGGACCGCATCATCGTCACCGGCACGGATGTGACGGAGCGCAACCGCCTGCAACGCGAGGTGCTGCGCGTGATCGAGCTGGAGCAGGCGCGCGTGGGGCATGACTTGCATGACGGCGTGGGCCAGACGATGACCGGCATCGTCATCATGATGGAGTCGCTGGAGGCGGAGCTGACGGGCGCGGCCCAGGGGCAGGCGCGGCGTATCCACGAGCTGTTGAAGCAGTCCGTCGCCGAGGTGCGGCGCATGTCCCATGGACTGTCACCGACGAGCGTCAAATACCGCGGACTGTACGGCGCGCTCAGCCTGCTGGCGGAGACGGTGCGCACGAATTTCCGCACGCCATGCGTCTGTGAGATGGACGCCGGAATCTGCGTTGGCAGCGAGGACAAGGAGGCGCACCTCTTCCGCATCGCCCAGGAGGCGGTGAACAACGCGCTGCGGCACGGTCGGCCACGCCTCATACAGGTCACCCTGCGTCATGTCTCCGACGGCGAATGCGAGCTGCGGGTGGAAGATGACGGCTCCGGCATGAGGAAGATCCGGAAAGGGCAGGGGGGCGGCATCGGCATGCGCGTGATGGAATACCGCGCCAATCTCATCGGCGCCAGGCTCACGGTGGAAAGCGCGGCGCGGCGCGGCGTGGTGGTCACCTGCTGTTTTGACTGCGAGCGTTCACCCGCCCGCGAAAAAAAGGCCCATGAGGCGGTCAAACGCGGCCCGCGCAAGCGCAAGGCGTGATCATCCACGCGTGATCAGCTCATCCATGTTCAGGATGATGCGCGTGGCCGCCACCCATGCGGCGTTTTCGGCCGGCGGCACATTGGGGGCGGCGTGCATGCCGGGGGCGGCCTTCGCCTCCTCCGCCGGGCCGTTCTGGTAGGTGCGCCGGGCTTCTTCGAGCAGTTTCTTCAAAGCGGAAAGCTCCTGTGCTGATGGCGGGCGCGAAACACAGAGACGGAAGGCGTGTGTGAGGCGGGAGCCGTCGTCTTTGAGGGCCGTGTCGGCCAGGACGCGCTTTGTCAGCGCCTGGGCGGCCTCGGCGAAGGCCTCGGCGTTGAGCGTGGTGAGAGCTTGCAGTGGCGTGTTGGAGACCGTGCGTTTCACGTTGGTCAGATTGGCGTCGGGGCAGTCGAACGTGGTCAGGTCGGGATGCGGGGCGGTGCGCTTGAAGAAGGTGTACATGCCGCGGCGGTAACGGTCTTCGCCTTTGCTGGTGGTCCATCTGAAATTGTTCGCGTAACTCAGCGCGGCGATGCCTTCGGGAATCGGCGGGAAGACACTCGGGCCGCCGACCTTCGCAGACAGCAGACCGGCAGCGGCGAGATGGAGGTCGCGCACGATCTCGCCATCGACACGGAGGCGGTTTTGCCGCCACAGCAGCGAGTTCTTCGGATCGATCTCCATCACCTTCGGCGGCAGATTGGCAGGAACGGTCGAACTCTGGCGGTAGGTGGCTGACATCATGATGGTTTTGAGGATTTTCTTCCGGCTCCAGCCTTGTCTCATGAATTCGTCGGCCAGCCAGTCGAGCAGCGCGGGATGCGTGGGAGGCTCACCGCGCACGCCGAAGTCAGCGACGGTGCGCACGAGGCCTTCGCCGAACAAACAATCCCAGAAGTGGTTCACGGTGACGCGTGGCGTCAGCGGATTGTTCCTGCTCACGAGCCAGCGGGCCAGATCGAGGCGAGATGTGCCCTTTACCGGCGGCAGGGTGGCCAGGGTGGATGGTGTCACCTCATCTGCTGGCTGGAGGAAGTCACCGCGGTGCAGCAGGTTCGTCTTGCGCGGGTTGTTCACGCGCTGGCCGATGACACGCACGTCCATGAGCGGCGGCCTGGGCAGTTTCGCCTCGGCTGCGGCCAGGGCGCGGCTCGCGGCGACGACTTCGGGATCGAGTTTCGCCATCCAGTCCCACAGTGGCAGGATGATGACGGGGTTCCGGCGTTTCGGCTCCTCGCTGAGGATTTTACGGATGGCCTCAGGCGCGATGCTGTCCTCCGTCTCCTCGCTGGCGGCGAGGACGCGGAAACGACCAAGCGTGTGGCCGGCGTGCTTGTAGTTTTGATCGAGCCGCAGGGTGAGCCTGTCGCCATGTTGAAGGATTTGCGGTTCGACGAGCTGGACGGTGAGAGTGCTTGTTTTGCCGATGGCACCGGCCCAGCCGGTCTGATCATCAGAGTCGAGTGTCTTGTCAGCGGTGAAGGTTTTCTGCGCGAAGTCGGCCTTGGGCGAATGCAGGACGAGTTCATGAGTGGTTTTGCCGCGCTGGACCACGGCGCTGATGTTTGTGAGCACGAAGTTGCCGCCTTTGTTGAGACCGGGGCCTTTGCCGGGCAGCGAACCGTCAGGAAGCGCCTCGATCTGCAATGCGGCGACGGGTTTGGCGCGGCCGGTGATCTCCAAGGTGTAGGTGTCGGTCTCCGGCGCTTTGTTTTGCGCGAGGAAGGAGCCGTCGGGCTGCTTCTGCAGTTTCGCTGAAACCGCGCTGGCGTTGGTGGCTGCCAGGGGCTCGAATTTTTGCACCGCTTTGGCCGCGGCAGCTTTGGCGAGACGTTCCTGGATGTCTTTCTCCCATTCGGGGAGCTTGACGGGCAGTTGCGCCTTCGCGGTGTCGAGCGCCTTGCGCAGCGGGATGAGCTTCTCCACGGCCTTGCCGTTCTTTCTCTCATATTCGCCCCAGGCCCCGGGTGAGACGGGCACTTCGCGGCTCACTTCGTCGCCGTTATTGAAGTAGGCGAAGAGTTGGTAGTATTCCTTCTGTGTGATCTGGTCGTATTTGTGCGTGTGGCAACGCGCGCAGCCGACGGTGAGGCCGAGCCAGACGGTGCCGAGCGTTTCCGTGCGGTCCATGCATGCCTCGACGCGGAACTGCTCCTGATCGGTGCCGCCTTCAGTGTTGGTGAGCGTCTGGCGGTTGAAGGCGGTGGCGACAACCTGCTCCGGCGTGGCGTCTTTGAGCTGGTCGCCGGCGAGTTGTCCGATGGTGAACTCATCGAAGGGCATGTCGGTGTTGATGGCGCGGATCACCCAGTCGCGGAACCGCCACGCATCGGGACGTGCGCGATCTTTTTCGTAACCGTCGCTGTCGGCGTAACGCGCCATGTCGAGCCAGTGACGGCCCCAGCGCTCGCCGAAACGTTCGGAGGCGAAGGCGCGATCCAGCATCGCTTCGTAGGCTTGAGGCGACTTGTCATTCACAAAGGCATCCACTTCCGCGATCGTGGGCGGCAGGCCGAGCAGGTCGTAATGCGCGCGGCGGATGAGCGTGATGCGATCCGCCTCCGGGGAAGGCGGGATGCCTTTCTCCGCGAGTCTGGCGCGGATGAATTCGTCGATGCCTCCGGTTTTGGGGCGGACGACCGGCTTGTAGGCCCAGTGCGCCTCAAACTTCGCGCCTTCCGTGATCCATTGGCGCAGCACTTCGATGTCGCGGGCCTTGAGCGGATGCTTGGCGCGGTGTTTCGGCGGCGGCATCTGCTCCTCGGGATCGTCGGAGGCAAGTCGGCTGATCATTTCGCTCTGCTCCGGTTTTCCAGGCACGATGCCATGCGCGCCGCTTTTGAGCGCCTTGAGCGCGAGTTCGCGGCTGGTGAGCACGAGGCCGCCCTTGGAGTCATCCGGGCCGTGGCATTCGAGGCAGTGCTCCGCGAAGAGCGGCTGCACATCGCGTGCAAAATCAACGGGCGCGGCGCGCAGCGACGCGGCGAGGCAAAGCGGCAGGGTGAAACACAAGACTGGCATGCTGGCTAAACGTCGCATGCCCGCCCTGTGTTGCGGCAGCGCCTGGGGCTCGCGGACGCGCAACTCGTTCGCTGTGGTGAAAGCGGGTTGCGTGGAGGGCAATCCGCTCCTTCTTCGGGCAGCTCCCAACCAACCGCCATGTCCATCCGTTCCGCCACCGAAGCCTACGAGAAAATCCCGACCGTCATCTTTGCTGACTCCGCAAAAGCGGCCAGAACACTGGCCGAAGAGGTGAAATCCATCATCGAAGCCAGAAACAGGGCTGGAAAAGCCGCCGTGCTGGGCATGGCCACTGGATCGACGCCGGTGCCGTTTTACCGCGAGCTGATCCGCCTGCACAAGGAGGAGGGGGTGAGCTTCAAGAACGTCATCACCTTCAATCTTGACGAGTACTATGGTCTCGGCGCCGATCATCCGGAGAGCTACGCGAAGTTCATGGCCGAGCAGCTTTTCGACCACATCGACATCCCGAAAGAGAACATCAACATCCCCAGCGGCACGGTGCCGGGGGACCAGGTGTTCGCGCATTGCCGTCAGTATGAGGAGAAGATCGAAAGCGTCGGCGGCATCGACCTGCAGATCCTCGGCATCGGGCGCACCGGCCACATCGGTTTCAATGAGCCAGGATCGAGCCGTGACTCGCTCACGCGCCGCATCACGCTGGACCGCGTGACGCGTCAAGACGCGGCGAGCGATTTCCGTGGCGAGCAAAACGTCCCTCATTTCGCGATCACGATGGGTGTCGGCACGATTCTGCGCGCAAAGAAGCTGGTGCTGATGGCCTGGGGGGAGAACAAGGCCGCGATGGTGGCCAAGGCGGTGGAAGGTCCGATGACGGAGGTGGTCTCGGCCTCGTTCCTGCAGGATCATGCGGACGCGCGGTTCTTCATCGACAGCGGCGCGTCACGTGAGCTGACACGCATCAAGCTGCCCTGGCTCGTCGGCCCGACATCATGGACGCCGCGTGAGACACGCCGGGCGATGGTGTGGCAGGCGTTCAAGACCCAGAGGCCGGTTTTGAAGCTCGTGGACGAGCACTACAATGAGAACGGTCTTTCCGACCTGCTCTCGGAGCAGGGGCCGGCCTATCAGCTCAACATCCGCATCTTCAACCAGCTCCAGCACACGATCACGGGCTGGCCGGGCGGCAAACCGGATGAGGATGACACCTACCGCCCTGAACGTGCGCGTCCGTATCCGAAGCGCTGCCTTGTCTTCAGCCCGGAGCCGCAGGACGCGGTGGTGGGCATGAGCGGGACGATTGACCGTCTCGTTGAACAAGGACATGACGTGCATCTGATCGCGCTGACATCTGGAAGCCTGCGCGTGCCGGACAGCGAAGCGGGGAAATTCGCCGGAACGCTGCTCGAACTGGCGTCCAACACGTCCAGGCCCGATGCCTGGGCGCCGCAGGTGGACTACGCGCGGGAGGCGCTGGCATTGCTTGAGGCAAAAGGCGAGTTTGGCGAGGATCCGCCGCTGCTGCGCCAGCTCAAGGGACTCATCCTGCGTGGTGAGCTGCGGGACGCGGCGCACACGGCGGGGCTGGCGGATGATCGCGTGACTTTCCTGGATCTGCCATTTTATGAGCAGGGCCGTTATCGCCGCTTCAAGAGCACGCAGGCGGACATCGACGCCTTGTCCCGTTTGCTGACGGAGTACAAGCCGCATCAGATCTACACCACCGGTGACGCGGCGGACCCGTCGAGTGTCGCCGGCATTTGTTTCCGTCTGCTGGTGGCCGCGTTGCAGGCATGCGCAGGCGAGGAATTCGCCGGTTCGTGCAGCGTGTGGCTGTACCGTGGCAAAGAGCGTCCGCTGGAGCCTCATGAGATCGACATGGCCGTTCCCCTGAGTCCGTTGCAGCTTGAGCGCAAGGAGAACGCGCTTTCGCGCTACGGGGCTTTGTCCTCACTGGAAAAGGAGGCTCCTGAAGCCAGTCGCGAGAACGCGCGTCTCTACGATGCCCTCGGCCTGGCCGAGTATGAGGCGATCGAGTCTTTCCAGCGTTGGCGCCGGGCGTGACGGCTGGCGGCGGGTCAGACTGACGCCGCCACCTGGGCGGCATCGCGATGTTTGCATTTGCCGAGCCGGAGCAGCTCGTCGCAGTGTGCCTCGATGCGCATGCTTTTCACGCTCGGCTGGAAACCGAGTCGGCGTGTGATGCAGTCATGCAGCAACGCGGTGTGCTCGTCCTCAAACTCCACGACGCGGTCACAGTCCAGGCAGATAAGGTGGTTGTGCTGAGGTTTGTCGAGGAAATTGGGATCGTAGTATGTCTGGTCGCGCCCCAGATCGACCTCCCGCAGCAGACCGCATTCAACCAGCAGCGTCAGGGTGCGGTAAACCGTCGCCCGCGAAACGGTGCTGTCGATTTTGCGGGCTTTTTCCAGCAGTTCCTCCGCCTTGAAGTGATCGTCCGTCGCGAAGGCCGCCTCGACAATGACATCCCGCTGTTTGGTTCGGCGTAGTCCTTGGCTGGCTAAATGAGCGTCTAGGCGTTGGGTGATGCGTTCGTCCATGTGGTTGCGAGGGTAGGCATGGCTTTTTGATGGCGCAAGGCGGCGGTTCATGGTTGAGAAAACAAAAACGGCAGGCTGATTTTAAGAGCGCGCCGTGAATAATTTTCTCAAAAAGAAGCGTTATTTCATTACTGTAACCATCTGAATATCAGATGATTAATAGAAAGGGCCGAAGTGCTTCAAAGTGTTGAAAAAGCAGGCTGCACGACAGGATAGCGTTAAATTTATTCAAATAATTATGGATATTATCGTTAATTTTGCTAAAATTCCAGCAATCGCCAAATTCCAAGCAGCATGCCTTTGCCCTTTTCATTCTCCACACAGCGTCAGGCTTCTACGGCTGAAATGACCTCATGGGCCAACGAGGTTTCAGCGGCGGTGAAAGTCATGAGCCATGCTCCAGGGCATGTTAGCACCGAGCCTTTGTCGAGAACTCCAGGGAGTTACTTTACACCACCTGTGCCGGGTGGTGTGCCACACGCAAGAAGTGACCATCCTTCCCTGGCTCCAGATCGGGCATCACCCCCGCCATCCACCAGTCAAGGCATGATCGGCCAGATGTCGGCGGTCACGATGCCGCTTGCTCCTGCCGCGCCGCCGCAGTTTCAGGGGGGCGCGGGTGAATGGAACGCGCAGATGGAGCAGTTGCGCAATGACCTTTTCGGAGTCGCGATGAGTGTCAGTGCGTTGAATGACCGCCTGGACCGTCTGGAAGCCCGTGCTCCCGCAGGTGGGCCTTCCATGCAGGCGGGCCTCGCCACTTTGCGCGGCGAAATCGAGTCCTGGCTGGAAAATCACCTCGGCGTCGCCGTCGAACACTGCATGCAGCGCATTTTAAGCCGTCCAGGCCGTCCCGATTCCACTCCTGTCAGCTAAGTCCCGATCATCCCGAACACCCGCCATCCATCCACCTCATGAACTCCCTGCGACTGCGCATTTTGTTCCCGCTCTGGCTTTTCGGCTTCCTGCCGGCCATGGGGGCCACCCGCATGATGGGCCACTCACTCGACTGGTTTTTCGGCATCACCGGGGTGCTACTTGGCGGAGGCGTGTTCCTGGCCTCATATCTCATCTCCGGCTGGCTGCTCAAACCCACCAGCGCGGTCATGAAAGGCACCAGTGCCGTCCTGCGTGGGGTGCCGCCAGATGCCCAGTCCGCCGAATGGCTGCCCTCCGACTTCTGGAAGCTGCGCTGCGACATCAACATGATCTTTGCCAAGCAGCGCCAGGCGCTCAATGCCGCCGAACAACACGCCTGCCAGACCGCGCAGCGCCTGCTCAATGCCGAACGTCTGCTGCGCGAGGCATTCACCGCCCTCCAGGGACTCTTCTCCGCCAGCGACGAAGGTGTCCTCGTGGCCGATGCCCAGGGGGCGATCATCGCCTCGAACGCGAAGTTCGACGACTTTCTCGGCAAACCGGTCGAGGAGCTCGCCGGCCGTGATGCCGCGCGCTTGCTCAACGCGCTCGTGGAACGTTTCCAGGAAAAAGACGCCGTCACTGTCTGGGTCGAAAAAACGGCATCCAGCCTCGAAGGCCAGGATGAGATGCCTCCGCTGGCCACCCAGGATGGCCGTGTCTTCTCCCTCCGCTCCAGCCCCATGCGCACCGACGCCGGAGAAGTCGTCGGTCGCATCTGGATCGTGAAGGACCGCTCCGAAATGCGCGTGCTCGAAACCCGGCTCCGCGAATCGCAGAAAATGGGCACCATCGGCCAGCTCGCAGGCGGCATCGCCCATGACTTCAACAACCTTCTCACTGCCATCCGGGGCAATCTCACCCTCGCCGAGCTCACACCCGCCTCCAATCAGGCAGGTGTACGCGACAAGCTGCAAAGCGCCAGTCATGCCACCACGCGCGCCGCCGAGCTCGTCAAATCCCTCCTCGGATACTCCCGCCGTGGCGCTGGTGTCTCCGTGCGCAAGACCACCAACCTCAAGCGTCTTCTCGCTGATGTGCAAAGCCTCCTCAAGCACAGCGTCGATCCGCGCGTCACCATCCAGATGCGCGGCGGCATGGATGCCTCCTACGTCAACGCGGACGCCACCCAGGTCGAGCAGGTCATGCTCAACCTCTGTCTCAACGCCCGCGACGCCCTCCCCGCCGACAAAGGTGTCATTGAGATCGCCGTCGAAAACGTCACGCACCGCAATCCGGCGAAAGCTGGCGACACCTCCGACTTCGTCATGCTCGTCGTCCGCGACAACGGCCACGGTATCTCCGAGGAGCACCGGCTCCGTGTCTTCGAGCCCTTTTTCACCACCAAGCCTGAAGGCAAGGGTACCGGTCTCGGACTCTCCACCGCGCAGGACATCATCCGCGAGCATGGCGGCTGGATCGAGTTTGACAGCGAAATCGGCCGCGGCAGTGAGTTTCGTGTGTTCCTCCCCCGCGTGCTCAGCCCGGAGCTGGCGGATGACGAAGTCCCTGCCGACAGCGGCCCCGCCATCACCGCTCCCGCCGGTGGCCAGACCACCGTCCTTGTCGTCGATGACGAGGCTCCTGTGCGCGCCATTGCCACGAACATGCTCGGCTTCCTCGGCTACCGCGTCATTGAGGCTGGCGACGGGCAGCAGGCGCTCGACATCCTTCTGCAAGGCAATGAAAAAATCGACGCCGTCCTGCTCGACATCTACATGCCCAAGCTCTCCGGCCGCGACACCTTCAAAGAACTCCGCGCCGTCGGCAACTGCGTCCCCGTCGTTGTTTGCAGCGGCTTCGTCATCGATCCTGATGAGTTCATGATCCTCAGCCAGGGACATCCGCCCCCCGTGGATATCATGCTGAAGCCCTACTCGCTCGATGGATTGAGCAAGGCGCTCGCCAAGGCTGTGCAAACGCCCCAGGGCCACGAACCCACCTTCGACCTCACCACCAGCCGCTCCAGAATGCCGCAGCAGCAGGCGATGTGCGTTTCTTGAAGCCTGGAGGCTGTTAGAATCGAACGATGGTGCGAGCGGTGGGCGCGAGAAGCATGAACAGGCATCACCACCCGCTCTTCACATTCCACACTTCGACGAGATCCTTCGGCAGATCGGTGATGAAGCGGCTCGGACGCAGCATGATGTCGCCGTCTCTCGCCTGGTGGTTGATGACGGGATAGGTGAGGTAGAGTTCGTCCTTGGCGCGGGTGACGGTGACGTAGAAGAGGCGGCGTTCTTCTTCGAGGGCGGTGTCGCCGCCTTCGTCGATGGCGCGTTTGTGGGGGAACATGCCGTCGGCGAGCCAGACGGCGAAGACGACCTTCCACTCGAGCCCTTTGGCCTGATGACCGGTCGTCAGAGTGACGGCATCGCGGTCCTGCGCCTGCTGGTCGGGCTTGTTGTCGGTATCGACACCGCTGAGCAAGGAAAGTTGGCTGAGGAACTCCAGGGCATCGGTGAAACGGTCGCTGAAGTTGCTGAGCTGTTCGAGGTCCTGCTGGCGCTGCTCGTAGTTTTTGAACTTCGCGTTCATGTAGTCCTCATACACGCCTTCGACGATGCTGCGGATCATCAGGGCGGGCGCGACGGGCTTGCCGTCCTTGTCGAGCAGCTCGTCGAGCGTGTAGGCGAACTGCTCCCACGTCGATTTGGCCTTCTTCGGCACTTTGAGCGGCAAAAGCACCTCGGAAAAGCTGGCGGGCATCGTCTCGGCCTTGGCGGCATCGCTTTGCAGCCAGTCGTTCCAGAGTTTCATCGCACTGACATTGCCGATGCCGTCGCACAGGCGCACCATGCGCATGAAGCTGACCTCGTCCTGACGGTTCATGGCGAACTTCATGAACGCGGCCACGTCTTTGACATGCGCCTGCTCGAAGAAGCGCAGCCCGCTGGTGATTTGAAACGGGATGCCGCGCTGCGTGAGCTCCATCTGGATCTCCATGCTGTGAAAGTGGGCGCGGTAGAGGATGGCGATGTCGTTGAGGTCACAGCCCTCGTCCTGAAGCTCCAGGATGCGCTGCGCGACGAAGGCGGCCTGCGCGGAGGAATTGTCGAGCGCGACGAGCGCGGGGAGCATGCCGCGTGATTCGCGGGCAGGTGTGAGGTTCTTCGGAATCTGCCCGCGATTCATGGCGATGGCCGCATTGGCGAGGTTCAGCACCTCGGGCACGCTGCGGTAGTTCACTTCAATCTTGTGCGTGCGGGCCCGCGGCCAGTGCTCGGCGAAGTTGAGGATGTTCGACACATCGGCGCCGCGCCAGGAGTAGATGCTCTGCGCGTCATCGCCCACGACCATCAGGTTTCCCTGCGGGCCGGTGAGCAGCTCGACCATGCGGCACTGGAGGCTGTTCGTGTCCTGATACTCATCGACAAGGATGAACTCGAACTGGCGTCGGTAGCGCTCGAGCAAATCGCTGTTTTCCTCCAGCAGCGCGACGGTTTGCGTGAGCAGGTCGTCGAAGTCGAAGCTGTTTGTCTCGCGCTTTTTGTCCTGGTAGAGCTTTCGCACCTTGAGAATGCCCTCGGCCACCTTGTCAAAGTAGGGATAGCGCGTGTCGATGATCTCCTTCAGGTCGCAGAGTGTGTTGTCGGCGAGAGAGAAGATGTCGCCGAGCACCTCGGCCTTCGGAAAGCGATACGTCGTGGTGTCGATGCCGCTGGAGCCGATGACGGTTTCGAGGAGGTCCTTCTGGTCCTCGCGGTCCATGATGGAGAAGCCTTTGCGGTAGCCGAGGCGTTCCGCGTTGTAGCGCAGGAGACGGTTCCCGATGCTGTGGAAGGTGCCGCCCCAGATGCGGCTGGCGTCGAGCGAGACGAGCGCCTGCACACGCTCCAGCATCTCGCGAGCGGCTTTGTTCGTGAAGGTGAGCAGCAGGATGGACTCCGGCTGGATGCCATTGTCCAGCAACCACGCCACGCGATACGTCAGCGTCCGCGTTTTTCCCGATCCCGCGCCCGCGATGACGAGCGACTGCCCCGGCGGACTCACGACAGCGGCGTGCTGCTGCTCATTGAGCTCCGCCTTGTAGTCGATGCGGTGGGTGGGTTCGTGCGCGTGATGCAGCGTGTATTCGCGGGGCATCGGGGGAGGTAGAAGGTCAAGGCGATGCCGTCAAGAAGGGGGGCGAGAGGACGGCAGGGCGGACATTCCTCTTTTTCTCAAAACTTCCAACTTCCTGCTTGAGAAATCCGGGCCTTGGTCAACACTCGCGTCCCGGTCCCCCGACCCCTACGTGCTCACGTGGCGGAATTGGTAGACGCGCTAGATTCAGGTTCTAGTGAGTAACATCGTGAAGGTTCGAGTCCTTTCGTGAGCACCACCCCCTGGTATTTTCCGGGGGGCCGGTTTCGATCATCATGCAGGACGCAGGATTTGTGAGGAAGGCATTCGCGGGAATCGCATCGCGCTATGTGCTCGCGAATCATGTCCTCAGCCTTGGCATTGACTGCCTCTGGCGGCGCACCACGGCTAAGCGCATCGCCCAGCTCCAGCCGCGGCGCGTCCTCGACCTCGCCACCGGCAGCGGAGATCTCGCGCGGGCGGTTCAACAGGCATGTCCGGAGGCCAGGGTGCTTGGCGCAGATTTTTCCGTGCCGATGATGCGCGAGGCGCAGGCCCGCGGCTTTCACCAGCTCGTCGCGGCGGATGGCACCAACCTGCCGTTTCAGGACGGCGTTTTCGACGTGCTCACCGTCGCGTTCGGGCTGCGCAACATGGCCTCCTGGTCTGCGGCGCTTCAGCAAATGAGCCGCGTGCTGTGTCCTGGCGGAACGCTTTTCGTCCTCGACTTTTCCATTCCGTGCATTCCTGGCGTCCGGCAGCTTTATCTTTTCTACCTGAAGCACGTCATGCCGCGCATCGCAGGCTGGATCACCGGGCAGCGTGAGGCCTATGTCTATCTCTGCGGTTCCATCGAGCGCTTTCCTTCCGGCAGGGACATGGAGGCTTTGATATGCGCGAATGGATTCCAAACCGCGCGCGCCACACGGCTGACGTTTGGCATCGCCTCGCTTTATGAGGCGAGGAAGGCGGGCTGACCGTCCTGCTGCAAAATCTGAAGACGTTCAACCAAAGTCTGAATGAAGGGCGGCGTATCACGGCGTTTAATCGGATCATGAAGCGCCGCCAGTTCCTCCAATCGCTCCCCGCTCTCGCCGCCGCTCCCGCTCTGGCGGCGGAGACGCCGTGGAAGCTGGAGTACATGCTCGCATCCTCGATGTATGGAAGCCTGCCGCTGGCGGAAATCCTGCCGGAGGTCAAAAAAGGCGGGGCCACGGCCATCGAACTCTGGCCGAAGAAACACGGCACCCAGCGGGAGGAGCTCGACACGCTCGGCCTGGAGAGGTTCGGCGCCATGTTGAAGGAGAACGATGTTCGTTTCGGCGGCACCACGCGCTACGATCTCGGTCCCTTCAAACTCACGGATGAGATCAGGCTGGTGAAACAACTCGGCGGCGGCTTCATCGTCACCGGAGGCGCTGGCGAGTGGAAAAACATCACGCCGGGACAACTGAAATCCAATGTGAGGGACTTTGTTGAAAAGATGAGGCCACATGCCGCGCTCGCGGCGGAAAACGGCGTCACCATCGGCATCGAGAATCACATCAACAACCTCATCGACACGCCTGACTCGCTGCTCTGGCTGGCTGACGAGATTCGCGGCATGCCGGGCATCGGCATCGCGCTTGCCCCCTATCACCTGCCGCAGGACACGGGATTGCTTGCTGACATGATCACGCACATCGACCGTAAAATGACGCTTTTTTATGCCTGGGAACACGGCATGGGCTGCATGAAGCCGCTGCCGAAGGAGCAGGAGCTCCAGCAGATGCCAGGACGTGGCAAACTTGACTGGAAGCCGCTGCTCCAGGCGCTCAAGGGGATGAAATTCAACGGGCCGACCGAGATTTTCATGCATCCCACACCGCGCGGCATCCCGATCATGCCCACCGCCGCCGAATCCACGGCTGAAATCGTCCGGGCCAGGAATCATCTCGACAAGATCGCCGCCACGCTTTGACAGCATCCCGAAACTCCACCGCATCAGACCTCATGCCCGAAGCCAAAGTCCTCCTCATCATCGGCGACGCCACCGAGACCGTCGATACGCTCTATCCATTCTACCGCCTCATCGAGGGCGGTTACAAACCTGTGGTCGCCGCGCCGGAAAAGCGGAAATACCAGATGGTGCTGCATGAGGTGAAGCCCGGCTGGACCATCACGAAGGAGTGGGAAGGCTACAGCATCAATGCCGACATCGCTTTCAAGGACATCAAGCCGGAGGAATACGTTGGCATCTTCTTCAGCGGCGGCCGCGCGCCGGAGTACATTCGTGAGGACGCCGACCTGCTGCGCATCACGAAGTGGTTCTGGGAAAACAAGAAGCCCTGCGCCAGCGTCTGCCACGGCGTCGAAATCCCCGCCCGGGCCGATATCGTCAAAGGTCTGCGCATGGCCACGGTTGCCAAATGCAAGTTTGACCTCGAAATTTGCGGCGGCATCTACGTCAACGAACCCTGCGTCATCGACCGGCACATGTATTCGGGGCGCACTTATCATGACAGCGGTCATTTCATCGGGCCGTGGATCAAGGCTCTGGATGAGGAGAGGGCGCGCATGGGGGTCTGATTTGTCGCAAGGAACGCAAAAATGAACCGAATCCAGGCCGTCCTACTCTTTGCGGTTTATGCGCTCTTTTGCAGCCATTCCAGGGCGCACCCGCTCCAGGCCGAGCCGATCAACCACGCTTTTGTTTACACTTTCGACCAGTTCAACATCCCGGAGGATCCTGACGAACATTTGGTGAATGGCGGGCTGTTGCTGCTGGCGGAATTGAATTGCATCGCATGTCACGCCGCGCCGGTGTCATGGGCGGATCGATTGAAGGCGAAGCCGGGGCCGGATTTGAGCGCGGTGGGTTCACGCCTCGACGCCGACACGCTGTGGCTGATGGTGCGCAGTCCGCAAACGCGCAAAAAAGGCACGCAGATGCCCGGGATGTTCGCAGGCGAGGAAGGTGATGATGAAAAAGTCGAGGCGCTGGTGGAATACCTGGAGACCCTGAAAGGGAAAGCGCCGGAAGTGCCTGCCGGCGACGCGGAACGCGGAAGGCTGCTGTATCACAAGGTCGGCTGCGTGGCCTGCCACGAGCCGGCGAAGGACGCGCGGCCAGTCAAAGCGCCTGCGGATGCGGAGATCGAGAAGCCTGGCAACGCATCCGTCCCCATATCGCTGGCAGATGCCTATGACTTCACGGCGTTGTCTTTCTTTTTGAAGAATCCGCGTGTGTTCCGCCCGGCGGGCCGAATGCCGGACATGCGCCTGAGCGGTCAGGAGGCGTCAGACATCGCGGCGTACCTGCATGTGGGCCGCGTCGCCGAGAAGGCGGTTGCGCGCGCAGCGTTGAAGATTCCGAAACAGGGGGCGGCGAAGGGCAGGGAGGTCTTTGAGAAGATGAACTGTGTGGCGTGTCATCAAACTGGCCTCCAGTCCGGGCGGGTACGCCAGGCGGGACTGGCGGGACTGGACGCCAGCAAAGGTTGCATGGCCAACAAACAGCCGAGCGGCACGCCGCGCTTCGACTTGAGCGACTTGGAGAAACGCGCGCTGCGCCTGGCGCTGGCGGAGATTCGGAAGCCAGCACCGCAGCTCACGGCACAGCAAGAGGTGGACTGGCAGATGTCGCGTCTGAACTGCTATGCGTGCCATGATCGTGATGGCAAAGGCGGGCCGGAGGAGCCTCGTGCACAATATTTCGGCGTGAACGATTCGACGGCCGAGTCGATCGGGCAGCTTGGTCATCTGCCGCCTAATCTGGACAAGGCGGGCCGGAAGCTCACTCAAGGCTGGTTTGAAAAAATTCTGTGGGGCCACGGCGGCGGCGTGCGTCCCTACATGGACACACGGATGCCGGATTTCGGCCAGGCGCAGACGGAAATGCTCGTCCGCGCTTTCAACGATGCGGACAAGCTCGATCCGCCGGTGCAGATTGACGTCAGCGGACTTGAAAAACATCATCGCGCCGAACTCGGGCGCAAACTGCTTGGTGCCACGGGCCTTGCCTGCGTCTCCTGCCACGGTCTCAAAGATCGCAAATCACTCGGCCCGCCGGTGATCCGCCTCACCCACGCTGTGGAGCGGCTCCAACCGGCCTATTTCAAAGAACTGCTGCTCAATCCGCAGGCCACGCAGCCCGGCACCGTCATGCCGCCGATGTTTGCAGGGCGCAAAACGGCGGACAAGGACATCGAGAGCATCTGGACTTACCTCCGCGAAGTCGAAGGCCAGCCGCTGCCGGAAGGACTCGCCTCCGCCGCAGACTTCGAGATCAAACCTGACAAGAGCCCCGTCATCTTCCGCAGCTTCATTGAAGGTGCCGGCACACACGCCATCGGCGTCGGCTTCCCTGGCGGTTTGAATGCCGCGTTCGACGCGAAGCAGAGCCGCTGGGCCATCCTCTGGAAGGGCCGTTTCCTCGATGCCATGAGCAACTGGCAGGATCGCGCCATGCCGCCCATCAAGCCGCTGGGGACCGAGGTGAAGGAACTCCCCGCCGCAGCGGGCGGGCGCGTCTTTGGCGGCTACAAGGTGGGCAAGGATGGCGTGCCGACATTTTTGTATCAACAGGATGGCAAACAAGTCGAGGACACGCTGCGACCGGCCAAGGATGGATTTGAGCGCGTGGTGAAAGTGGATGGCAAAGAAACGAAGGAGGCCGTGTCATGGTGAACCAGGTTCTCAGTCTCAGTTTCTGGCTCTTTGCCCTTTGCTCTTTGCTCCATGCGCAAAAGCAGCCGGACTACTACCGAATCGAGACGTATGATCTGCCTGATGGCGTGAATTTCGAGGCGAGCGGACTGGCGGTGACGGGGGATGGCAGGCTGGCGGTGGCGTTGCGCAAAGGTGAAGTCTGGATCGAAGGGAAGGGGGGCTTCCAGCTATTCGCGAGCGGGCTGCATGAGATATTGGGCCTCGCCTGGCATGACGGCGCACTGTATGCCACACAACGCGCGGAGGTGACAAAGCTGCGGGACACGGATGGTGATGGCAAGGCGGACGAGTACCTCACTGCGGCCACGGGCTGGGGTGTGTCGGGTGCCTACCACGAGTATGCCTATGGCCCCGTGTTCGATGCGGCGGGCAATCTTTACACCTCGCTGAATTGCAGCATGGGCAAGCCCATCGTCGAGGGGGACACGCTGTGGCGCGGCTGGGTGGTGCGCACGTCGCCACAGGGCAGGCTGGAGCCGTGGTGCGCAGGATTCCGCAGCCCATGCGGCATCGGGCAAAATGCGGTGGGTGACATCTTTATCACCGACCAGCAGGGGAACTGGATGCCCGCCACGCCTTTGTTTCATGCGCGGAAAGGGGCGTATTTCGCGCACGCGGATTCGATCCCCGATGCCATGCGGCCGGAATCGCCGGTGAAAATCGACGCGAGGCAGCCGGACGGGACGCTGACCGTCGCCGAGGCGATGAAGTCCGTCCGCGGCTACTGCCCGCCCGCCGTGTGGCTGCCGTATGTGAAGATGGGCCAGAGCGCCACCGGTATCGCGTGCGACCAAAGCGGCGGTAAATTCGGCCCGTTCGAGAAACAGCTCTTCCTGGGCGAGTTCGTGCTCAGCGGAGTGAACCGCGTCTTCCTCGAAAAAGTGGGCGGTGAATATCAGGGTGCATGTTTTCCGTTTGTGGACGGTCTGCAATGCGCCGCGCTGGCGCTGGCTTTTCTGCCGGACGGGTCGCTCATTGTCGGTGAATCAAACCGCGGCTGGAACAGCAAAGGAAACCGTCCTTTTGGCCTGCAAAAGTATGTGTGGACGAAAAAGACGCCGCTGGATGTGCGGAAGATGGAACTCACGCGGGCCGGCTTCCGCTTCACCTTCACCCTGCCCGTCGAAAAGGCCTCGCTGGGCGAGATCACCGGTCAGAGCTACACCTATCCCTTCACCAGCAAATACGGCGGTACCGAACTCGATGCGAAGCCGTTGCAGATCAGCGAGGCGAAGCTCTCGGATGACGGCATGATGCTCGATGTGACGATCGCCAATTTGCGAGAAGGTTATGTGCATGAGCTAGGGCTGCCGCAACTCAAGGCGAAGGACGGCACGCCGTTGTGGCATCGCATGGCGTATTACACGCTGAACTGCCTGAAGGAGTGAGCGGGCCTCACTTGATGCCGCCGATCTTGCAGCCCTGGGCTTCGTGCTGAGGTTCGGGCACGGGTTTGCCTGCGAGGACGGCGTCGAGTGCGTCGCGCAGTTCTTTGGTGGTGGCGTTGCGCTGGCGCTTGGTGGGACCGAGGTAGAGATCGTTGATGCGGCCCTTGTAGAGCGTTTTGGTTTCGGGGGAAACGACGACGGCCTCGGGCGTGATCCTGGCCTGCACCTGCTTCGCGAGCATCTGTTCCTTGTCGAGCAGCACGGTGGCTTTGACTTCGGACAGGATGGCGTGCTCCATCGCGACCTCCTTGGTGATCTCCGGATCGGATTGCACGAGGTAAACGACGGTTTGGTCGGCGTAGTCGGCGGCGATCTGGTTGATCTCCTTCATGAACGACTTCGTTGTTGAACAGAACGGCGAGACGAAGATCAGCACGACGGCCTTTTTGCCGTTCGCCGCGAGCGGATCGTAGTTTTTGCCGTCGGTGGCGGGCAGTTCGAGCGCGGAGGTGATGCCGGTGAGCATCAGCAGGACGCAGAGCAGGTGCTTCATGGCTTTATTGAAGCTGGGCAACAGCCGCGTCGAGCGAGGCGACATCTTTGATGGAGATGACCTTCACGGATTTGTCGATCTTGCCCATGAGTCCGGCGAGTGTGGCGTCGGGACCGAGTTCGATGAAGATCGTGTGACCGGCGGCGATGAGGTGCTGCATGCTTTCCACCCAGCGGACGCTGCCGGTGACCTGGCTGGTGAGTGTGGCGCGGATTTCCTCGGGCGTGGAGACGGGGCGGGCTTCGAAGTTGCAGACGACAGGCACGCGCGGGCTTTGAATCGACGCGGCGGCAAGGGCGGCGGCGAGCTTGTCCTGCGCGGATTTCATCAAGCGGCTGTGATAAGCGCCGGCGACGGGCAGCGGGATCGCGCGCTTGATGCCTTTGTCCTTCGATTTGGCCGCAGCGGCGGCGATGCCTTCAGCACTGCCGCTGAGGACGATCTGGCCGGGTGCGTTCAAGTTTGCGACATCGACAGCGCATTCCGCAGCGAGCTGGCGGATGGCGGCTTCCTCGCCACCGAGGAGGGCGAGCATGGCGCCCTTGGTGCTTTCGCAGGCTTCCTCCATGAAGCTGCCGCGTTGGAAGACGAGATTGAGGCCGGTGGCGAAGTCGAAGGTGCCAGCGGCGGCGTGCGCGGTGAATTCACCGAGCGAAAGGCCCGCAGTGGCGGCGATTTCGAGCGCGGGGACTTTCGACTTGAGCACTTCGAGGATGGCGAGGCCGTGGGCGTAGAGCGCGGGCTGGCAGCGGCTGGTTTTGGTGAGCTCCTCCATCGGCCCCTCGAACATGACGTTTGTGAGCGAATAGCCGAGGGCGGCATCGGCCTGGTCAAAGAGGGCGCGCGCGGCGGGGAAGGCTTCGGCGAGGTCTTTGCCCATGCCGACTTTTTGAGCGCCCTGACCGGCGAAGAGGAGAACTGCTTTCATGTTGGATGTTGTTTGATAGATGCGGGACAGGGATTGAGCACGGTCAGGATGCTTGCGCAAGTGCTCGCAAGGCGTTGACTTGCCGCAGGACGGCGGCTTCGAGGAGTTCGGGGCCGCGACGCATGGCTTCGGCGAGGGGCATGTCCTGAGGTTTGATGGCGCAGAGCAGGTCGAAGCGGGGGCGGAGCTGGTCTTCGGCCTCGATGGCTCCGGCGAAGACGGCGACGGGCTTGTTCATGGCGTGGGCCATTTCAGCGACGCCCATGGGGCCTTTGCCGTGGAGCGTTTGAGCGTCAAGGCGGCCTTCGCCGGTGATGACGAGGTCGGCGGCGGCGATGCGGTCGCGCAGATGGATGATGTCGGCGATCAAATCGAAGCCGCTGGTGAGCCTGGCTCCGCAGAAGGTCATGAGGCCGAAACCGAGTCCTCCGGCGGCACCCGCGCCGGGAACGTCGCGATGATCGACTCTGAGATCTCGTTTCGAGATGTCGGCGATGCGCTGGAGCCGGGATTCAAAGAACTCGAAATCTCGCACGCCTTTTTGCGGGCCATAGACGCGGGTGCAGCCTTGCGGGCCGAGAAGGGGATTGTTCACGTCGCAGGCGACGAGGATTTCCGGCGTGAGGATGTCGCCTGGGGCGTCAATCCGCGCGAGCCTGTCCATGTTTTGCATGATCGGGCTGAGCGGTGAACCGCCGGCATCAAGGAAGCGAAAACCGAGCGCCGCCGCCATGCCGATGCCGGCGTCGTTGGTGGCGCTGCCGCCGATGCCGATGATGATGCGGCTGACTCCGCGCCCGATGGCGTTCTGAATCATCAAACCCGTGCCGCAGGTGTTGGCGCTGGCGGGATCGAGCGGCAGATCGCCGACCATGGCGAGGCCCGACGCGGCGCTCATCTCCATGACGGATTCAAGTGTGTTTCCGGCACGGATCAGGCCGTATCGGGCGCTGATGGGGCGGCTTTGGGCATCGAAAGAAGCTGCCTCGCACCATTCCCCCTTCCGGGCGGTGATCACTGCTTCGGTCGTGCCTTCGCCGCCGTCGGCGATGGGGCAGGCGTCGCATTCGACCCCGGGAATCGCCTGTTTGAGCGCTGTCTCGATGGCTTTGGCGGCTGCTGGGGCCGGGATGGAGCCTTTGAATTTGTCGATGGCGATGAGAGTGCGCATGCGCGAGGCATGATGGCGAGCGCAAGTTGCCTTGCCAAGTCGGGGTGCGTTTTGAATCTCCAGGAGTGGGCCGGGAAGGACACAAGCGGCAAAAATGACCTGGATAGGACTTGCATTGAAGACATCTTTATTATTAAATTTATAATAGTTATGTTTTTATCGGCTATGACAGAGATCAATCGCCCCCTGATTGCTCCGAGTCAGGATCCCTGTGTGAACAGCGGTCCTGCCGCCGCCTTGCCACGCTCGGACCGGTTTGAGCAGGAACAGATGGGGCTGAATCTGCGCAATGCGCGGATGGGGGCGTGGTTCGTGATGATCCTGGTGCCGCTGTGCTGCTTCCTGGACTGGATGGCCTACCCGGAGCGGTTTCGGGAGTTTCTGATGCTGCGGCTGGCCTGCGCGGCGGGCTGCGTGCCGCTGCTGTTGGCACTGAATGGCTCGCTGGGACGGAAGTACAGCCGGGCGTATCCCGTGGTGCTGCCGCTGCTGCCGGCGCTGATGATTTGTTTCATGATTTACCTCAGCGGGGATCCTGGCTCGGGGTATTACGCGGGGCTGACGCTGTGCATCGTGGCGACGGCGTTTGTGTTTCATTGGACGTTCCGGGAGATAGGGATCACGCTCGGCCTGGTGGTGCTGGGGTATCTGGCGGCGACGCTGCCCAATCTGCGCGGGGGGGGGGATCCGCGCGCGCTGGGCATCTTCGTGAACAACACGGGCTTCATCCTGCTGAACTGCGTGGTGCTTTACTTCGGCAGCCGTCAGCATCACGCGATCCGGCTGCGCGAGTTCGCCAGCCGTTGCAAAGTGGAAGACCAGCGCGAGGAGCTGGCGGCGCGGAACGACGAACTCACCGAGACGCTGAACCGCCTGCGCGAAACCGAGGCGCAGCTCGCGCAGAGCGAGAAGCTCGCCTCCATCGGCCGCCTGGGCGCGGGCATCGTGCATGAGATCAACAACCCGCTGAACTATGTGAAGTCAGCGGTCTATCTGCTGAAGAAGAAGGGCAAGGCGCTGCCGCCGGAGGTGGCGGAGTCGTTCAACAGCATCGCCGCCGACATCGGCGAGGGGATCGACCGCGTGTCAGCCATCGTGTCCGACCTGCGCACCTTTGCGCACCCGGAGAATCGAGGTTCGCGCCCTATCGACCTGCATGAAACCTCCCGCAAGGCGCTGCGGCTGCTGGCGAAGGAGATCAGCGACCGCGGCGTGACGCTCGTGGACGAGATCCCGCCGGGCATCATGGCGCAAGGGGATGAGAACCATCTGATCCAGGTGCTGCTGAACTTTGTACAGAACAGCATGGACGCGCTGGCCGGCCGCCCGCAGCCTGCGATCCTGGTGAAGGCGGTCGAGACCACGAACGGCGTGGATTTGATCGTGCGGGACAACGGCAGCGGCATTCCGAAGGAGAACCTGTCGAAGATTTTCGATCCGTTTTTCACCACGAAGCAGGTGGGGCAGGGCATGGGCCTGGGCCTGAGCATCTGCTTCCGCTTGATCCAGCAGATGGGCGGCGAGGTGAAGATCGACACCGAGGAGGGCAGCCACACGCAGTTCACGCTCACCCTCGGGAAACCTGCAAACGTCTGAAGCCATGCCTGACACGCCGACATCGCCCTACCACATCCTCTACGTCGATGACGAGGAGAAGGCGCTGCATTACTTCAAGGAGATTTTCAGCGACGAATACACCGTCCACACGGCCACCAACGCGGCGGACGGCTTTCGCATCCTCCAGCAGCACGGGCCGCGCATCGGCCTGCTGCTCACCGACCAGCGCATGCCGGGAGCCAGCGGTGTGGAGTTGATGGAACACGCGCGGAAGCTGAATCCGAACCTCGT
>JAEUHJ010000106.1 GCA_016795375.1 Verrucomicrobiaceae bacterium | reverse complement strand
CACCACTGAGGTCGGTCAGCTCCGGCACGCTGCTCTGCATGCGGAAGGCCATTTCATATTGCGTGATGCGCGTGGCGATCTCCGGATCACGATGAAGATCGAGCTGCCTGTTGTTCAACGCGGCGATCACATCGAGCTGGTCGCGGCGCGTGACACTGCTGATGCCAGCGGGATTTGACAGATACAAAACCGGGTCGCCGCTGCCGCGCAACGCCACACCTTGATGATTCGACGGCAGAAACCCGGAACCCCACAGCCTCGCATAAAGCGGGTCGGCAGGCCGTGCCGCGCTGCCGCGTGAGACCATGACCACAAAGGCCGGCAGGTCCCTGCTTTCGCAGCCGAGGCCATAGCTGAGCCACGCGCCAAAACTGGGCCTGCCCGGCTGCTGGTGTCCTGTTTGCAGGAGCGTCACCGCCGGGTCGTGGTTGATCGCCTCCGTGTGCATGGAGCGGATGACGCACAGATCATCGACCACCCCTGCCGTGTGCGGCAGCAGCTCGCTCACCCACGCGCCGCTTTGACCATGCTGTGAGAAGTTGAACAACGACGCGGTGACCGGCTTCGACTTCTGCTTGTCGGTCATGCCCGTCAGCCGCTGCCCGCCAATCACCGACGCCGGGATCTCCTGCCCGTGCAGCTTTTTCAATCCCGGCTTGTGATCCAACAAGTCGAGCTGGGAAGGCCCGCCGTGCATGAACAGGTAGATCACGCGCCTCGCCTTCGGCGCGAAATGCGACAACGCCTTCGCGTCACCCATCAGCGACGCCAGGGCCATGCCGCCGAGACTCAAACCCGAGTCGCGGATGAATTGACGACGCTGGAGGAGGGAATTCATCGCTTCGTGATCACCTCGTCGAGGTTCAAAATCGTGTGGGCCACCAGAGCCAGCGATTTCCGGCGCTCGAAAAGACCGCGCAACAGCGCCAGTTCATCAGCCTGCGGCTCACGGCAGGTCGCGGCGCTGAACATCCACGCGATGCGGTCCTTCCGGCCCTCGGAGCGTTTTGCGAGCGCTTCCGCAGCCTTCATGAAAGCCTCGTCATTGAGCAGCATGAGCGCCTGCAGCGGCGTGTTCGTACGCGCACGGCGCACGGTGCATTTCTCACGCGTGGGGCCGTCAAAGGTCAGCAGCATCGGGGGTGGCGACTGGCGCTTCACATAGGTGTAAAGGCTGCGGCGCCACAAACCATCCCCCGTGTCAGGCACATACGTCTCCTCACCGTTGTAGCTGACGGCCTCCCACAAGCCAGGAGGCTGGAAAGGCTTCACACTCGGCCCGCCGATCTTCGGCACGAGCAGGCCGGAAACTGCGAGAGCCTGGTCACGCAGCATCTCGGCGGAAAGGCGTCCGCCGGGGCCGCGTGCGAGCAGGCGGTTCTCCGGATCATCATCATGCCTGACGCGCGAGTCCTGGCGGTACGTTCTCGACATCACGATGGTCTTGAGCAGCGCCTTCACATTCCAGCCGTTGTCGCGAAACGTGGCCGCCAGCCAGTCGAGCAACGCGGGATGAGCCGGTGCCTCTCCTTGTGACCCGAAGTCGTTCTGCGTGCGCACGAGCCCCTCGCCAAAACATTGCGCCCACAGCCGGTTCGCCGCCACACGGGCGCTGAGGGGGTTTCCTGGAGAAAACAGCCACTTGGCGAAACCGAGCCGGTTCGCCGGCAGGTCGCTCCTCCATGGCGCGACGGCCGCGGGCACACCGGGGAGCACTTTTTGACCAGGCTTGTCGTATTGGCCGCGCTCCAGCACATGCGCCGTTCTCGGCTTCGGCATCTCCTGCATGACGAGCGTCGTCGGAATCGACTCACGCAATGCCTTCTCGGCCTTTTGCGCGGACAAAACGGCTCCGCGCACCTTCTGCGTCCGCGCATCGGTGAAGTGGGCGACATAATAGTCGAGCAGCACCTCGGCGTCCGCCGCACTGCGTTTGGCGGGCGCGGTTTCAACGACGCCCCGGATGCGCTCGCCCCAGAACCATTCCTCCACCGCCCGTGAATCGAGGGCGGCGGGCACCAGACGTGCCTCGTCGATCAAGCCGTAGAAGCCCAGCCCTGAGTCGCGCCGCCCGAGGCGCAACGGCTCCTGGTTCGCGATGCTGCCGTCCAATAAATCACGCCGCACCTCAAGCGCCACCGGCCTGCCATCAAAGAAGACGCGTAATCCAGAGGCCTTTTTCGACCCATCACTACTGACGGCGATGTGATGCCATTGCCTCGCGCCGAGCGCCTCGACGGTGGACACCTCGATGGCGCTCACACCCCAGCGATGCACGAGATTCACCTGGATGCGCCCCTTCTGCCAGATCAGTTCCAACCCGCGCCGCCTGCCCTCCGGCTCGATCAGCGACAACGGGCAGCTCAACGAGCCTTCGGCATTCACCCACAGGCCGATCGTCCAGGGTTGATCCGCGTTGAAGCCTTTCATCCGCGCCTCGATGTGCTGCGTGGCGTCAAACTTTGCCGCCTTGCCGCGCACGCCGGGCACGGGATCGGAGGCATTCCCAACCATGATGACTTTTCCGTCAAAGGACTCATGCAGCACCGGATCACGCGGGGGCGGTCGGAGTGATTTCCCGGCCTCCTTTTCCCACGCGGCCATTAGCGGCTTCAAAGCGGCGTGAACGGGATCGAACGCCTTTTGTGCCGCTTGCAGCGCGGCGCCGGCCCGCGTCAGTTCACGCTGCTGCCGCTCCGACGGCACTTCGATCAGCGGCGGCGGGTTGTCGGAATGAATCAGGCCCTTCTCGGGCACGTTGTTGAAGAACGCAAAGAGCTGGTAGAACTCCCGCTGCGAGATCGGGTCGTATTTGTGATCGTGACATTGCGCACAGCCTGCGGTGAGGCCCAGCCACGTCGTCATCGTCGTGTCCACACGGTCCACGACATATTCAACGCGGAACTCCTCGTCGATGCTACCGCTCTCGTTGTTCGCCATGTGGTTGCGATTGAAACCGGTGGCGATGCGCTGACTCACCGTGGCTCCTGGCAGAAGATCGCCGGCGAGCTGCTCGATGCTGAACTGGTCGAAAGGCATGTTCGCGTTGAACGCGTCGATCACCCAGTCGCGCCACAGCCACATCTGGCGAGGCTTGTCACCGAAGTAGCCGTTCGTGTCCGCGTAACGTGCCGCGTCGAGCCAGGTGACGGCGAGATGCTCGCCGAAGTGCTTCGATGCCAGCAGCTCATCGACCACCACCTCGTAAGGCTTCGCCAGCATGGCCTCCGTGGGCGGCAGGCCGGTCAGATCCAGCGCCACACGGCGGATGAGCGTGTGTGACGCAGCTTGCGGCGCGAAATCCAGACCGTGCTCCTTCAATCCGGCACCGACCAGCGTGTCGATGCTGTCACCTGAATCATGCGCCAGCGGCTCAAAGGCCCAGTGCTTCTGATACTTCGCTCCTCTGGCTATCCATTGTCGCAACGTGGCCACCTGCGTGGTGGTGAGCGGCTTCTTGTGCGACTCCGGCGGTGGCATCTGTTCATCGGGATCGGATGAGGTCACACGGGTGATGACCTCCTGCCAGTCCGCGCCGCTCACATCGAGCCGCAACTCCGCCTTGCGCGCCTTTGCGTCCGGCCCGTGGCAGGCCAGGCAGTTTTCCGAGAGGATGGGCCGGATGTCGCGGTTGAAGCCCGCCTCCGCGCCCGCAAGCAGGGACGCGAACAAAAGCGGGGATGCGAACATGCGGCCGGTCATGACTGGGTAGCATTACGCGTCTGCCTGGATGACTTTGCTCCCCAGTTTCGCTTAATCGCCGGCATGAAAGACGATCTGGCTCGGCGGCACCTCCAACACGATCTTCGTGCCGTAAGCGAGCCCTTCCACCCACGGCAGCAGCAGTTCGAGCACATCGGGCTTTTGAGAGTGCTTCGGTTTCGTTTCAGGATGCGGATGGTAGATGAAGCCTTCGACAGGCAGCGCTCCGTCGCGATGCACGACGACATCGAAGAACGAAAAATCCTCCGCAGGCTCGGTGGGATGCCATTTCACCGTGCGAAACGTGTGTTTCGCTTTCACGACGCGGTAACACAGCGGCGCGATGCTCACATTGAGCGTGCCGAGATGAAAGCGGCTCAGATCGAGACCGAGCTCCTGGAAGAACGGCAGTTGCATCCGCAGCGTGCCGCCGGGAAACAGCGGATTGCCGTTCAAACCCGACGCGACACGATGACCTTGGACGATCGTGGCTGAAGTCATCATCAGTTCTCTCTCACATCTGTTCTGCTAAACGATCAACCGTTGTCTGAAGACCTGGCAGATGATGCCCCAACGACTCCCTATATGCGAGATGCAGTCGTGCAGAGTCAATGCCGCGCCTAAAAGCCTCGCGACCATGCTTGGCCTTGATGCCTTTGAGAAAGGTCTCGGTTGCCAGCTCACTTAGCCCTCTCTTGTAAACCATGCCTTTCATCATCCTTGCATAACAAGACACAAAAGCCTGTGCTGTTCCTCGTTCGATTCCGTGATCGCTGCTCAGGCGGTCTATCGCTTGTTGGGTGTTTCCTGTTTTGAAAGCAGTGTCCGCCTCGTGAAAGGCGGTTTGATAGTGACTCGCGGTGTATTTTGCCATGGGACGTGAGTTCGGATTATGCGAGAATCTCCTTCACCACGCGGCATGGCTCCACACCGGTGAGCTTGTAGTCGAGGCCGGCCTTGCGGAAGCTGAGGCGCTCGTGATCCATGCCGAGCTGGTGGAGGATCGTCGCGTGGATGTCGGCCACATGCACCTCGTCCTCGATGATGTTGAAGCCCATTTCGTCCGTCGCGCCGAGGGTGACGCCGCCTTTGATGCCGCCGCCGGCCATCCACATGGTGAATGCCTGCGGATGATGATCGCGACCCATGCTGCGGCCGAGCGACACGCTGGCCTCAACCATCGGCGTGCGGCCGAATTCTCCACCCCACACCACGAGCGTGCTGTCGAGCAGGCCGCGCTGCTTGAGGTCTTTGACGAGCGCGGCGCTGGCCTGGTCGGTGTTCTTGCAGTTGTTGCGCACGTTGCCCTCCACGTTGCTGTGCGCGTCCCAGCCTTCGTTGTAGATGTTGATGAAGCGCACGCCGCGCTCGACCATGCGCCGCGCCAGCAGGCAGGCGCGGGCAAAAGACGGCACCTTCGGATCGCAGCCGTACATTTTCAGCGTGGCCTCGTCCTCTTTGCTGAGGTCCATCAACTCCGGCGCGGAGGTTTGCAGGCGGTAAGCCATCTCGTAGTTCGCGATGCGCGTGGCCGTCTCGCCATCGCCATCGAGCTTCAGACGGCGTTGGTTCAGCGCATTGATGAGGTCGATCGTGTCCTTCTGCGTGCCCGGCGTGATGCCTTCCGGCGTGCTCACATTCAAAATGGGATCGCCCGTGTTCCGAAACCGCGTGCCGGAATACACGCTCGGCAAAAAACCGCTGCTCCAACACGCCGCGCCACCGCTGATGCCGCTGCCGGTGCTCATCACGACGAAACTCGGCAGATCCCGTGTCTCCGCGCCGAGACCGTACGTGATCCACGAGCCCATGCTGGGCCGCCCCGGCTGCGAGAAGCCCGTGTTCATGTAAATCTGCGCCGGAGCGTGGTTGAACTGCGTCGCGCGGCAGGACTTCACAATGGCGATGTCATCCACGATGCCCGCCAGATGCGGCAGCATCTCCGAAAGCTCCGCCCCACACTGCCCGTGCTTCGCGAACTTGAAGCGCGGCCCCAGAACCGCCGCATCCGGCCGGATGAAGGCATATCGCTGCCCGCCGATCACCGACGGCGGCAACGGTTTGCCTTCATACTTCGTCAGCATCGGCTTGTGATCGAACATCTCGAGCTGCGACGGCGCACCCGCCATGAACATGTGGATGACCGCCTTCGCCTTCGGCTGAAAATGCGAGGACGCGGCCACATTCGGACTCTTCGAGGCTCCAAACGCCGATTCCGCCAAAAGCGACGCCAGCGCGATCCTGCCCGTGCCAACGGCGCAGTCCTGGAAGAAGTGTCTGCGGGTGATATTGGAGGTGTTCATGGGAAAAGAGTCTGGTTAGGTTTTCTCTGGGGGAGTGAGAATGTGGCGGCGCTCCAGCTCGGCTCGCAGCTCTTCCTCGCTTGGCAGCACCAGCCGGTATTTGGAGGCAAAGAGCCGCCTGCTTTCGCTGAGCACCGAGTAGCGCACAATGGTGTCGTCCTTGTCCGTGCAGAGGATGATTCCGAGGGTCGGGTTATCGTCCGGGCTGCGTTTCAGGTCGTCAAACATGCGCACATACATGTCCATCTGGCCAATGTCCTCATGCTTGAGCTTTCGCGTTTTGAGATCGATCAGGACGAAGCACTTCAGCAGGTAATTGTAAAAAACGAGATCAATGTGGAAGTGTCCGGTTTCGGTGCTGACTCGCATCTGGCGGGCTACAAATGAAAAGCCGCGTCCCATCTCCATCAGGAAGTCGCGCAGCCTGTCAACGATGGCCTGCTCAAGACCTCGCTCATCACGGCCGCTATCCTCAGGCAAGCCTAGAAACTCCATCACATACGGATCTTTGATCAACTCCTGCGGAGCAGGCGGAACTGCTGGCTTTTTTGATTTCTTTGCTTTCGGGGCCATCAACAGGCGCTCGTAGCTCAGCGAGGCGATCTGCCGTTCCAGTTCACGACTGCTCCATGAATGGTCCGCGGCCTCCTGGATGTAGTAGTTTCTGGCCGCCTCGTTTTCGACACGCATCACCAGCCGGTAGTGCGTCCAGGTCAATTCGCTACGCAGTGCGTAGCTTTTTCCAAGAACGGGATAGGTGAGGTAGAACTGACGAAAATTCTTGAGGTTTGCCACGGACAAACCGCTGCCAAACTCATCCCCGAGTTGTCGTGCGAGATCACGGATCAGATCACGGCCATACTTCGCACGCCGACTGCCTCCCTGCTCCTCCTCCACGATACGCTGGCCGATCTTCCAATAAGCCTCCACCATGAGAAAATTCACCGCCGCATAGGCCTTCTGCCTCGCCTGCCGAAGAATGTTCCTCACATCATCGAAGAATCGCTGACTTGTCGTATTTGCGACAGAGTCAGTCCGCTCAAGCTTTCGCTGCTTGGCCTTTGATTTGTCTTTGGAAGTTGTGGCACATTTTGCCATGGGCACAAAGGTTATGGATGCGTAATCGCCTCATCAAAATTCAGCACCGCGCGGCACACGGAGGTCCACAGCGCTTCGCCGGAGAGTTTGGCGGCGCGTTGTTTGGCGAGGAAGGTTTTGAGCATGGTCAGCTCATCGGCGGCGGGCGGGCGGGTGAGGCAGCGGCGGAAGGTGTTGGTGAGGTGGGAGTCGTCGTCGGAGGATTCGGCGAGGACGGCCTTGGACATGGCTTGGGCGGCTTCCATGAACATCTGGTCGTTGAGCAGTGTGAGGGCTTGTAGCGGGCTGTTGGAGACGTCGCGACGCGCGAGGCAGGCTTCGCCGGTGGGCGCGTCGAAGGTGGTGGCCATGGCGAAGGGCGCGGTGCGTTTCATGAAGGTGTAGAGGCTGCGGCGGTAGCGATCCTCGCCCTCGCTCGTTTTCCATTCCACTTTGCCGTAAGTGCCCTCGGTGGTGACGCTGGCCGGCTGCGGCGGATACACGCCGGGGCCGCCCATTTTCAGCGAGAGCACGCCGGCGGCTTTCAGCGCGGAATCGCGGATGATTTCGGCATCGAGGCGGAAGCGGGCACCGTGAGAGAGAAGCGTGTTTTCCGGGTCGGTGGAATGCGGAGTGCGGAGTGCGGAATGCGGAGTGGATTCCGAATTCCGAATTCCGAATTCCGCATTTTGACGGCTGCTTTGTTTATAAGTGGCGCTCATCACGATGAGCTTGTGCAGCTTTTTGAGACTCCAGCCTTGCTTCACGAAATCCACGGCGAGCCAGTCGAGCAGTTCGGGATGGCTCGGAGCCTCGCTTTGATAGCCAAAGTCCTCCAAGCTCTTCACCAGACCGCGACCAAAGAACGCCTGCCACTGGCGGTTCGCCGTCACGCGGGCGGTGAGCGGGTTTTCCGGCGCAAAGAGCCACTTCGCGAAGGTGAGGCGGTTCGCGGGCGCGTTCTTCGGCAGCGAGGGCAGGAATGCGGGCACAGCGGCAGGCACTATTTCCTTCGGCTGGAGGTATTCGCCGCGATGGTGGCGATGCGTGCTGCGTGGATTCGATGGCGGACGCTCGTGCATCACAAGCGTGGCTTGTCCTCGCGGCGGATTCTTGCGCGCGGCGAGCAATGACGCCGCGGCCTGTTTCATCTCGGGCGCAGTTTCGAGGAAGCATATCAGCATCAAGGAGCCGGGCTTGCCAAGCCCGGTCTTTGAGAGACTTGGCAAGTCCCTCTGCTTGGCGAGCGCATTCTCCACTTCAAACGGATGCCCGGAGGCCGTGGCGTGATCGCTGGTGGTCACGGAGAGGCGGAAATGGCCGAGCGGGCAGGCGAAGTGCTTCTCGAAGAGCATCTTCAAATCGAAGCCGTTGGTGAGATCGACCGGTTTTTCGAAGTGAAAGACAGCGGCGTGGTTTTGGCCGTAACCACCGAGCACCTGCCAGCCGCTGGACATCTCGCCATCGAGCGCGGCGGAGGCGTTGTTGGTCTTGCGGGCCGCTTTGGCTTTGGCCTTCGCTTGCGGCTTGGCAGCCGTTTGATCGTTGATGCGATCTTCCTCGGCATCGTTCGTGGCCTCCGCGTTCGTGATCTTCACGCGCTGGCCGTTTTGCGTGGCTTGCAGTTCGCTGAGGAAGAAGCCGCCGAGCGGACCTTCGTAGTTCGTGAGGCCAGGGCCGTCGTTCGGCAGGCTGGGATGGCTGGTGACCTCGAGTTTGATGGCGGTGACGCTTTTGATCGGCGCTTTGAAGCTCAAATCATAGACATCGCTCTTCGAGATGTCGCCGCTGCCGAGGATGAAGCCATCGGGTTGTTGCTCGAGATGCGGCAGGGTGGTCTTCATGGCCGTGGGGCGGATGATTTGCCAGCTCGAGGCGCGTTTGGACTCGCCTTCGATCCAGCCGGCGAAACGGCTCTGCATCGCGGATTCGCCACCGGGGAACTTTTTCGGCAAATCGGCCTCCAACTGCGCGATTCTGGCCGCGTGGGCCTTTTGCTGCGCGTCGATGTCCGCCGTGGGGATGTGGTAGGTCGGCTCGTCGGCGTTGTTCAGCAGCGCCATGACGCTGTAGAAATCGGTGTGCAGAATGGGATCGTATTTGTGCGTGTGGCACTGGCAGCAGTTCAGCGTGAGGCCCATCCACGTCGTGCCGGTGACGCCCACACGATCCACCATGGCGTAAAAGCGGTATTCATTCGGGTCGATGCCTCCTTCCTCGTTCAGCATCGTGTTTCGATGAAAACCGGTGGCGATGATGTCCTCCGGCGTGGCATCCGGCAGCATGTCACCTGCGAGCTGCTTGATGCTGAACTGGTCAAAGGGCATGTCGTCATTCAGCGCCTTCACCACCCAGTCGCGATACGGCCAAATGCTGCGCGGGCGGTCTTTTTCAAAGCCGTTCGTGTCCGCGTAGCGCGCCAGATCGAGCCAGCGCCGTGCCCAGCGCTCGCCGTATTGCTTTGAGGCGAGCAGTGAATCGACGAGCCTCTCGTAAGCGGCTGGGGATTTGTCATTCACAAACGCGTCTGCCTCTACGGGCGTCGGAGGCAGGCCGATGAGGTCCAGATAGACGCGGCGCACGAGCGTGTAGGGATCGGCTTCGGGGGAAGGCTTCAGCCCTTCCTTTTCGAGTCGCTGACGGATGAAGTGATCAATGCCGGCCTGCGGATCCTTCGAAGGCTGCGGCGGCGAGTAGGCCCAATGCGTCTCATACTTCGCACCTTCGGCGATCCACTGCTTGAGGATGCGCTTCTCCTTGTCGGAAAGCGCCTTCTTCGTGTGCGGCGGCGGCATGACTTCGTCTTCGTCGGTGGAGAGGATGCGTTTGATGACTTCACTCGCATCCGGCTTGCCCGGAGTGATGGCGATCTTGCCGGACTTGCCTCGGGCATACGCGGACGCGCTCAGATCGAGGCGCAGTTTGCCTTTGCGGGCCTTGTCATCCATGCCGTGGCAGGTGAAGCACTGCTGCGCGAGTACCGGTCGCACGTCCCGATTGAAGTCGAGGGCGCAGGCGGCGGTTCGCAGGCCGACGGCAAAAAGGAGGACAAGGCGGGTCATGCTATTCGAGGCGGATTTCAGGGCTCGATACGGTGAGCGTGGAGCCGTTTTCCTGATGCGCGTGGACGGTGATGACATTCAGCGTTTTCACCTCGCCTTCGACGTTGATCTCGCCGCTGAAGGTCGCCGCGCCTGTCTTCCGCATCGGCGTCCGGCTCCAGGGATCAAACTCCATCTGGATGCTGTAGTCAGGATGGCGGTTCACGGACCACCAGAGCGTGTTTACCTGCGGCTCCGTGCCATCGGGAAAGGTGACGGTCGCCACGAGGCGGCGCGTCTCCTTGTTCCATCGCGTGCTCACCTCCGGCGGCGCGATCATGCGGCGCGTGCCGAAGAAGTGATGAGTGGCAAAGGCGAGGAGGTTTTCATCGACCTCAGGCAGGCCGCCGACGGATTTGACAAAGCCCGCCTCTTTCGCGCCGCCGTGCTGGCCGCCAGGCACGATGTAAACCGGCAGGCGCGGGAACCGGCGGCCGAGTTCGACGAGTCCGGGGCTGACGTTGTCGTTCGAGCCCTGGTTGTAGAAGATCTCCGTGCCGCGCTGCTTGAGAACATCGAGGTAGTTCGTGGTGCGGCAGGCTTCCCACGCCGCGTTGCAGGCGGTTTTCATCTCTGCTTCGCTCCAGCCGGCATCGCGGGCCATCTTCACCGTGATGCGTTCGTCGGAACGTGCCTTTTGACGGATGATCATCTTCTCCCTGCCGACGGGATCGGTCATCGCGGCGATAAAGGCGTCGTTCATCTTTGTGATCTCAGGTTTCATCATGCCTTCGACGTATGGACCGCCGGGGCTTTCGATCACCGGCGCGACGACGGGCATGATGGCGGTGAAACGGTCATCCACGATGCCTGCGGCCGCGGTGGCGACGCCGCGCTTCGAGCCGCCGGTGGCGAGCACCTTCTTTGGTTGAAAAACCTCCTTCTCAGCGACGGCGGCGGTGAGCGCGCGCATGTCGCTGATGCCCCAGATCCAGGCGGGCGTGTAACGCGTGTCCTTGGTCTGGATGAAGCGCTCTTCCATCATGAGGTGGAGCTTTCCGACCGGCTCCATCGCGTCGATGGGCACCATGCCGATGAAGACGAGACCGACGCCGTGCTCCTTGAGCAGGCGCAGTTTCGCGCCGTAGGCGGCGGCGGGTTTGGGCTGCAATCCAGTGTTTTCGATGAGCACATTTGTGCAGACTCCGGTCGCAGGCGCGAGCATTGTCACGGGCAGGCGCACCTTCATACCAGGCCACCATTCGCAGACGGTGATTTCGATGAGTTTCTGACGGATCGCCGCGTCCTTGGGGTTCGCGTGCCAGTCCATGAGCACCTTCGTCTCCAGCGTCGAGGTGTCGCGAATCGACGCCATGTCGAACTTGCCGATGGTGATGTCCGCGCGCGCGGAAACGAGGGACAGGAGGACGGCGGCGATGCTGGCGGCGGATTTCATGCGTCTATCAAACGACCGCATGACCCTGAATCGCGCCAAAAAAGTCCGGCCTTGCGGACATGCGTCGCACAAGGCCGGGGAAGATGCGGCAGCCGCCTGGAATCTAATTCATCAACACGGAGGCGACGTTGCCGACGATGTCCTTGCCGGGCTTGAGCGTCTTCGCGCCGGGCGTCCACTTCGCCGGGCAGGCCTCGGCGGGGTTTTGCATCAGATGGACGTTCGCCTCCATCTTGCGCACGAGCTCCGCGGCATCACGGCCCACGTTGTAGAAATTCACCTCGGAGGAGACGAGCTTGCCTTCGGGGTTGATGATGAAGGTGCCGCGCAGTGCGAGGCCGGTGCCGGCGTCATACACGCCGAACAGGCGGCTCACGGTGCCGGTCGGGTCGGCGGCGAGCGTGTATTTCACGTTCTTGAGCAGGCCCTCGGTGTTGCGCCAGACCATGTGCGCGAATTTCGTGTCAGTGGACACGGCGATGACGTGCGCGCCGAGCGCGGCGAGCTTCCCCTGCTGGTCGGCGAGGTCGGCGAGCTCTGTGGGGCAGACGAAGGTGAAGTCGGCCGGGTAAAACACGAGGATGGCCCACTTGCCGGCCTTCTTGATGTCGGCGAGCGAGACCTTGCCGAAATCACCCTGAGCGGGTTCGTAGGTTTCCATTTCAAAGTCGGGGACGATGGCACCGACGGAGGCGGCGGGGGCAGATTGCATGGGTTTTGCGTGAGGAGGTGAGTTTTTTGTCCGGCGCAGTTTGCGCGCGGAGGGGCGCGTTCTTTGCCACGCAAACTCCGCCGGTCAATGACTCACTTGCTCTTGAAAATCTCGCTCTGCACCACGGCGTGAATCAAATCACGCATGGCATGGTCTTTCGCCTTGGAAGCGGCGAGGATTTTGTCGATCTCGCCGCGGTCGGAGAATCCCATCGCGCGGCCGGTGGCGAAGACGAGAAGTTTTTCGATGAGGCAGCGTGCCACGCGATCCTGGTCGGCGAGAAGGAGTCTCTGGAAGTCGCTCATGCCGGAGAATTGCGAGCCGTCCGGCAGTTCGCCGGCGGCATCGACTGGCGGGCCGAGGCGGTAGCGGACTTTACGGCCTTCGACGCGGAGATTCACCTGCTCCCCTTTGTCGATGCTGCGGAAGCGGTCGCGCCAGCCACCGATGACGTCGTAGCTTTCCAGCGCGAAGCCGGGCGGGTCGATGACTTTGTGGCAGCCGTTGCAGCTTTCCATCGTGCTGTGCTTTGCCAGCAGTTCGCGTAGCGTGGTGGCGCCGCGGATGTCGGGCTCGACACCGGGCACGCCCGGCGGCGGTGGTGGTGGCTCCATGCCGAGGATGCGGTCCATCACGAAGACGCCGCGCACGACGGGCGAGGTGTTCGTGCCATTGGCGCTGACCTTCAAGACACTCGCCTGTGTCAGGACACCACCGCGGTGGCTGTCGGGAGGCAGTTTCACCTTTTGCATGGCCAGTCCGCTCACGCCGGGGATGCCATAGTGCTGTGCAAGGCGCTTGTTGAGCATGGAGAAGTCGCTGTGGATGATGTTGGCGGCACTGAGGTTGCTTTGAATGAGTTCCGTGATGAAGCCGCGTGTCTCGCGCAGCATCGAGTCGAGAAGCAGGCCGTCGTATTCGGGATAGAGCTGCCTGTCGGGCGTGGTGAACTCGATCTCGCGCAGGTTCAGCCAGCCGTCAGTGAAGTCGGTGATGAAGCGTTCCAGCGTGTCCGCCTTGAGCAAACGTTCCGTTTGCGCGCGAAGCACGGCGGGCTGCGAGAGCTTCGCGGCGAGCAGTTCCGCGTCCGGTGTGCTGCGGGTGAGGAAATAGCCGAGCCGTGAGGCGATCTGCAGGTCGTTCAGTTTTCCCGCAGGCTCCCTCAAATAGAGGAATTCCGGCGAGCAGAGAACCGCGATGGCCGCAGTGCGCATGGCGGCGAGGAAATCCTTCCCCTCGGCGAACTCGGCATCGAAGATCTTCAGAAACGGCTCCGTGTCAGCCGCTGTGACGGGACGACGGAACGCGGCGGTGATGAAGGCGGGCAGCAGCTTGCGCGCATCAGCGGCCGGATCGGCCGAGTCGGCGGTGTATTGGTGTTTGAAGTCCGGGCTGCGTGCCTTCCATGCTTGAGACGGAGGCAGTCCGTGCGGGAGCTGGCGCAGTTTTGCATCGCCAAGGAGCATCTTCTGCCCGCGCGGCGGCCATTCGGTGATGAAGGGGCCTTCGAGATCGACGGACATGAGCGCGAGACCTTCGCCTGGATAATTCGCGGGGCCGTCTTTGACCGACGAATGACCATCCGGCCCGTTGAGGCCCTGCGGGCTGATCCAGATGCCCTTGTTCGCGTCGAGATGCAGCGTGATCTCGACGGTGCCGGGTTTGCCGACGGGCAGCTCGTGGTAGCTCTGCGTCACGTTGTCCGCGTTGCGGAAATTGAAGCTGCCGGTGATGAGCGCAAAGACGACCGGCTCCTCGATTTGATAACCGTAGCCGGTGACGCGCACCTTGTAGGTGCCGGCGGTCCTGGCGCGGAGATTGTAGAGCACCGTGCCGGGATAGCCGCCCTCGTTGAAAACAACGACCGCGCCGTCCTCGCGTTTCAGCCAGTGTTTGCCGATGAACTGTTTGTTGCGGTCGGTTTCCAGCGTGGCGGTCAGGGTGGTCTTCTCCGGACGTCCGGCGGCATAAAGCGCGGCGTTGAGCGCGGTCTCGGCGGCCTCCATGTAGCGCTGCATCTGGATGCCGGAGATGGAGAGAGCCTCGCCGATGTTGTCGAAGCCCAGGGCACGGCCGTCCTCCGGCAGCGAGTCGATGATGCTCACCCTCACGCCGAGGAGGTCGTTGATGGTGTTTTGATATTCGCGGCGGTTCAGGCGGCGCAGCACGGTGCCCTTCTGCGCGTTGGATTTCTTCACGAGGTCGCCCCCGAGCGCGGCCATGAAATCCTGCACTTCGTCCTGGCTCGGCTGCCGCTTCTTCTTCGGAGGCGGCATCTCGCCGGCGGCGACGCGGTCAAAGACGCGCACCCATTTCTTCAGCGCGGCGGCGTCGGAACTGTCGGCGGTCAGTGCCGCGAGATCCAGCCCGCCTTTTTTCATCTCCGCGTCATGACAATCGAGGCAGTTTTGCTCCAGGAAGGGATGGATGGCCGGAATGGCCGCGTGCGAGGCGGCGGTGAGCAGCAGAAGGCTGGAATATCGGATGAAATTCATGCGCTGGCTGCATGAACGTGCGCCTGGGGCGCAAACTGGCAAGCATCCGCCTCAGTCGGCGCTGAGCCGCCCTTCATGCACGCCTGCCTGGAGCTTGAGTGGCGCACAGGAGGAGTTCTGGATGACCACATCGCCTTTGAAGACGACTCCGTTGCCGCATTCGACCGGACCGCTGGTTTGCAGGCTGCGGCAGTGCAGCAGGGCGGGCGTATGCGGGAAGGTTTTTTCCAGGCCGTCCACGAGTTTGCAGAGTTTCGCGTCGAGGTTCAGGAGCGGCGGTTTGCCGTCGCGGTCAGGATGCAGGCGCAGGCAGAAATCCGCAGTGAGTTCATACGCGTCGGAGCGCACGGCGAGGAGGTCGCTGGTGGTTTTCACCGGAGCGAAGCGCACGCGGGAGACCTCGATGGCTCCCGCGCCCGGGAAGCATTCGATGGCGGCGCCCATGGCTGTTTCGAGCTGGATGACCGCAGGCGAGCCGCCGTCACGCGGATCGACGGTCTTTTTGTTCATGATCGGCGGCAGCGGAATGAGGCCGTCGTTGGCCTCCAGCATGATTTTGAGCGCCTGGAGGTCGATCCAGAGGTTGTTCGTGTTGAAGTAGAGGTGCAGGCCGATGTTTTGGAAATGCGCCTCATCATCCTTCGGGCACTGCGCGGACTCACGCAGCAGGAAGCGTCCGTCGCGCAGGCGCACGGCGAGGTGGCCGCCTTTTTTGTCCGACTCGGTGCGGCGCGTGACTTCCATCACGAAAGGCATGCCGCTGTCCGCAAACCATGCGAGGAGCGCCGGATCGAGCGTGGCGCCGAGATTGTCCGAGTTCGACACAAAGGCGTAGCGCAGGCCGCTGCTCAGAAGGCGGTCGAGCCAGCCTGAGCCGGCGAGACAGGCATAAATATCGCCATGACCCGGCGGGCACCATTCCTGATCCGGGTTGGCGGGCCATGCGGCGGGCTGGAGAGAGTCCGCGAGCACTTTCGGCACCTTGTTCTGCATGAGCTCCCAGGTTTCGCGCCCGCCGAGCTGCGGGAAGCGAGCCGCGAGATGCTCTGCCGTGTCCGCGGAGGTGCTGAAGCTGTTCATGAGCATGAACATCGGCACCGAGCCGCCCGTCTGCGCGCGCAGGCGCAGAATCTGGCGCGCGATCAAATCGAGGAAGGTGTCCCCGCCGCGCACGGGCAGCAGCGATTTCGCTTTTTCGAGGCCCATGCCGGTGCCGAGGCCGCCGTTGAGCTTGAGGAGCACGGTTTGCTTCAGCAATGCCGAGGCGCGGTCCGCGGCTGGAGCGGTGAGGGCATCCGCATGCGGCAGATCCTTGGCCGGAGAGATGGCGGCCTCGGGAATCATGCCCGTCTCTCCCGCGAGAAGCGCGGCGTAGCTGCCGCGAAAGGCGCGGATGGCGGACTCGCTCAGGCCCGCGGCCTGCATTTTTTCACGGAAGGGGGCGAAGGACGACTCGATGCTCATGCGCGCAAGGCTAGGGACTCGCGGCCCGGATGGCAACCCTCATTCGCGATTCATCACGCCACCATCTTCGCGGCGAGCAGCACGGCCTCGACCAGGCTGCGGCCATTCGCCTTGCCCTGCCAGGCGATGTCGCACGCGGTGCCGTGATCGACGCTGGTGCGCGGCACGGGCAGGCCGAGCGTGGTGTTCACGGCGGTGTCGAAGGCCAGCGCCTTGAGCGGGATGAGCGCCTGGTCGTGATACATGCAGATGTAGGCATCCACCGTGCGCCGCCTGCTGGCGATGAAGGCGGTGTCCGGCGGCAGCGGTCCTTCGATGGGGATGCCCTTCGCGCGTGCGGCCTCAATGGCGGGCTGGATGATGGTTTCCTCCTCGCCATTTCCAAACAAGCCGTGTTCTCCGGCGTGCGGATTGAGGCCGCAGACGGCGATTTTGGGCTTTTTGCCCTTCACACGGCGGACGGCGGCGTCGGTGAGCTCGATCACATCGAGGATGCGCTGGCTCGTCAACGCGGGGACGACCTCCTGATAGCCGATGTGGACGGTGACGAGGCTGCAGATCATCTCCTCGGAGAAGAACGTCATGCAGGAGCGTTCCGCGGCCATTTTCTCCGCGAACATCTCGGTGTGGCCGGGATAGCTGATGCCCGCAGCATGCAGCGCCTCCTTGTTCAGCGGCGCGGTGGCCACGGCGGCGACCTGCCTTGCCAAGGCGGCCTCGATGCTTTTTTCGACATAGCGAAAGCCCGCCGCGCCGGTTTTCGCGCCCGCCTTGCCGGGCTCGAACCCGGCCGCGTCGAAGCCAAACACATCGAGCACGGCCGGCTCGTCGATCTCACCGCATTTTTCCGCCCACTCGATCTCGCTGATGATACGCCTTGGCGCTGGAAGGTTGGTTTGCCGCGCGCAGCGGGCGAGAAGGCGCGCGTCGCCAAAAATCACCGGCGTGGCGTGTGCGCGCGCTTCTTCGTTCGCGAGGAGTTGCAGGCAGACTTCGGGTCCGACCCCGGCGGGGTCGCCCATGGTGACGGCGATGAGTGGCTTGGGCATGTGGTTTGCATGTTGGGCGGTTTTGCCGCCACGGCAACCCTCATGCTTTCACGAACAAATCACACCTGGTTGATGTCGAGCACGCCGGTGCTGAAGCCGAACTTGTCCGCCTCCACGCCCATGCGTTGCGCGAGCGAGACGAAGAGATTTGAGAAAACATGCTTCTCCTTGTCGATGGCGATGTGGCGGCCGTGTTTGAAGACGCCGCCGGCGAGGACGAGCGGGAGGTTCGCGGTGCTGTGGGCGCTGGCGTTGCCGAGGTTCGAGCCGAAAATGACAGCGGTGCTGTCGAGCAGCGCCGCGGCCTTCAGTTTGGAGAGAAAGGAGGCGAACTCGGTGAACTCGGCGGTTTCAATGACCTTCAGCTCGTCGATCTTCGCCTGATCCTGGCCGTGATGGGAGAGGTTGTGCCAGTCGTTCTTCACTCCGGCGATCTCGGGCACGGCATTCATGCCGCTGAGGCGCAGGGTGACGGTGCGCGTGCTGTCGGTCTGCAAGGCGAGCACGATGAGGTCCTGCATGAGCCGCATCTTGCCGATGGCGTCCGTGCGGCTCTGGATGTCGGTGGGCGGCTTCGCGTCGATCTTGGGCTTCGGCCTCTGCGCCCACTCCTCGTTCTGCACGAGGCGGCCTTCGAGGTCGCGCACGGCGGAGAAATACTCGTCGAGCTTCTCCTGGTCGCGTTTGCCGAGCTCGCCGTGCAGTTTTTTCGCCTGGCCCATGACGGTGTCGAGGATGCTGCGTCCGCGTTTCAATCCGCGCACCTGCGCCGCGATCTCGGCGGGCGTGCCATCGACAAAGAGCTGCTGGAAGGCCTTCGAGGGAGAACTTTCCGCCGGAAGCGGCACGCCGCTGGCGGACCACGAGAGCGATTCGTTGCCCGTGCCGAGGATGAGGCTGGGGAAGCGTGTCCGGGAGCCGATGCGCTCGGCGATGAGCTGGTCGATGGAGATCGTGTTCTTGAAACCGGCGAGTCCGGGATGCTTCGCGGAGGTGAGCCATGTCATCTCGGAGGTGTGGCCGTTCGCGCCGTTCTGCTCGTCATGCTGGAGGCCGGAGATGACGGAGAAGTCGTTCTTCAAATCCTTCAATGGCTCCAGATAAGGCGTGAGCGTGTAATCCGCGCCGGTCTCCTTCGGAAACAAGAACGGCGTGTGGAAGCCGAGTGTGGCGCACATCGCCAAAAAGCGCGGCGGCGGGTTTGCGGTGGCGGCCTGCGCCCGGGTGGCGAACGCAGGCACCATCGCTTCCAGGAACGGCAGCGTGAGCACGGTGCCGGTGCCACACAGGAAGGCACGGCGGTCGAGGTGGCGTTTGGAGGCGGTGCGCATGACGTGCGGAATTGGCTGGGATGGAATGAAGACGCGCGGCCGCGCCTCATGCGGCGTGAAAAACGCGCTTGAGCACGTTTTTCTGTTCCGAATTTGTGAACATTCGTGGTTTCGTGCCCAGGCGTTTGATGGTTCAATCCCGTGCATGGAATCGCTCACAAACCAGCTTCTCTCCAAAAACAACCTCAATGGGCCTCAGATCGCGGCGGCGGCGGCGGCGTTGGTCGATCCTGCGGTGGAGACGGCGGCGAAGGCGGATTTTTTGCGTGCTTTGGCGAAGAAGGGGGAGACGTCGGCGGAGATCGCGGCGTTTGTGCGTGAGTTTTTGAAGCTGGCGGTCGATCCGAAGATTAACCGCGCGAAGCTGCCGGGGCCGATGCTCGATGTCGTCGGCACGGGCGGTGACAAGCTGCATCTGTTCAACGTGTCGAGCACCGCGATGTTCATCCTGGCCGCAGGCGGTGTGTGTGTGACGAAGCATGGCAACCGCGGCATCACATCGAAATCCGGTGGTGCGGACGTGCTGGAGGCGCTGGGCATCAAGATCGACCTTCCAACCGAAAGCGTGGTGCGCGGCATCGAGAGCATCGGACTCGGGTTCTTTTTCGCGCCACTGTATCATCCGGCGTTCAAGGCGGTGGCGGAGGCGCGCAAGCTCCTCGCCGCGGAAGGCCAGCGTTCGATTTTCAACGTGCTGGGGCCGCTGCTGAATCCGGGCCGCCCGGACTACCAGCTCATCGGCGTGTTTGATCCGAAACTGACGCGTGTGTTCGGGGAGATCCTCGCGAAGCTCGGCCGCAAAGGCGCGTGGGTGGTGCATGGCAGCGCCGGCTCGGGGCAGGGGATGGACGAGATGTCCACGCTCAGCGTGAACGAAGTCTGTGAGCTCAAGGACGGCAGGCTCGGTGAGATGAAGGTTGATCCCAAGACGCTCGGTTTCGGCAAGGCGTCGTTGCAGGACCTCGTCGGCGGTGATGCCGGGGAGAACGCGGCGATCCTCGAAGGCGTGCTGGCGGGGACGATCAAGGGTGCGAAGCGCGACATCGCCGTGTTGAACGCGGCGGCAGGTTTTGTGATCACCGGCAAGGCTCCTGACCTGCCTGCGGGCAAGGTGCTGGCTGAGGCGCTGCTGAACCGTGGCGCGGCGCATGCGAAGCTGCGGGCGATGCAGGATCTGTGCTGAGGCATTTTCGTGCGAGACAGCACGGCGGGAGGTGTTACGATGTGCGCAACCTTTTCACCGTGCCACTGCCCTCGACCGCCAGCGAAGTCCTCGACACTGTCCAGAAAGTGCCCTCCAGCACCTGGGTGACCTGGGGCACCATCGGCTTCATGTGCTTCGCAGCAGGCATCGCTTTCGTGAAGGGGGTGATGCAGCAGATCATGCGCGTGGCGACTCTGGCCGTGTCTGTGGGCGCGGCGTATTATGTGTTCCGGCATCGTGGGCAGTTCTTCGGTGCCTCGCAGATGAGCACAGACCATCTGCTGTTGCTGTGTGCCGCCGCCGGGCTGCTGACGTACTTTTTGTGCAAGGGCGGGTTCTTCCTGCTGGCAGGCTTCGGTGTGATGAAGCTCACCGGCGGAGCTGCTGGCTGGAAGGGCATGCTCATGAGCGTGTTGCCCTCCGGCGCGCTTTTGTGGATCGCCGCGCTGGTGCTGCGCCTGATGGGAAACCTCCAGGGCATGGAAAGTGCTGCCGAGATGATGAAAAAAGGCGGTGAACTGGAGAGCCAGGCCAAATCCTGGTGGCATAGTCTCAGCCAGCGCATGGATGGCACGCCCATCGGCAAGCTGGCCACGAAACTCGACCCTTATGACCTCAAGGCGACGGCAAATCTGGCGCGCCTGCTCATCCTTTGGCCGGAGGGCAGCATGTGGCAGCGCCTTGCCGCGCAAAGCCCCGCCGCCGCCACCGCGCTGAACCATCCGATGATCGTCGAGCTCGGCTACGACCCGGCGGTGCGCAAGGCCATCGAGACGCAGGACTTCGCCGGGCTGATGCAGATGAAAAAGGTCGAGGCCGCCGCCAACCACCCCGACCTGGCCCCTGTGCTCAGCGGATTGGCGCTTGAGCAGGCGATGGATTCCGTCGTTTATCAGCGCCCGCAGCCGGTGACGTTGCGGTGAGCGGCGCTCAGTTGAAAAGCTGGTCGAATTCCTTGTGCGGGCCGATCCAGAACCACGTCACGGTGTCGCCATCCCGATGTGCCACGGCCCGCAGATTGAGATTCACACGCACGGACCAGACATCTTCTTCCCCTTCCAGTTTCTTGAAGCGCAGAGAACGATGGCCGCAGTCCTCCATGAAGAGGTCATAAGCTTTCTTTGCCGCCTGCTGATCCTGCGGCGAGAGCGCGTTCAGACACCGCCAGAACGCGGGTGTGGCACGCGAAATCACAGCCGGGACAAATCCAGGGGTTCGCTGCTTTCCGCCAGCGCGGCCTGCATGAATGCTTTCAGCTTCGGACGGGGCCGCGGATCACTGATGATGCGCTCCCAAGCCGCGTCTCCATTCTCCGCGTGTTCGTTCTCCGCACATGCCTGCTGTTTGATGAACAGCACATAGTCGAGCACGGAGGACTGCTTGTCCGCCGGAAGCGTGGCGGCTTCCTCGGCGATGAGGCTGGCGAGATCGTTGGTGGCGACGGCTGGCATGTGGTGAGAATACGCCTTCAGAGTGTTGTGTCCAAGCTGTTTCCTCATGGCACGGGTCAGCTTCCCGCTTGCATCCGGCGGCGATTTCGGCTTTGGCTGGTCACTCTCCGCTCATGCCCAAGTACATCGTCACCATCGGCCTCGAAGTTCACGCGCAGCTCACGACACGCAGCAAGATGTTCTGCTCATGCCCGGTGGAGTATGGCGCGGAGCCGAACACGCACACCTGCCCGACGTGCCTTGGTCTGCCGGGAGCGCTGCCGGTTTTGAATGCGGCGGCGATTGAGAAGACGATCCTCACCGGGCTGATGCTCGGTTGCACGACGCCGCCGGTGGTGAAGTGGGACCGCAAAAACTACTTCTACCCGGACATGCCGAAGAATTACCAGATCACGCAGTTCGACCTGCCGCTGTGTCTTGGTGGCGGCGTGCCGCTGTATGATCTGGCCTATCCGAAGGACGCGCAGAAGAACATCGCGAATCCCGGCAAGGTGGTGAAGCTCACGCGCATCCACCTGGAGGAGGACGTGGGCAAATCGACGCATCACGAGAAGTTCACCACGCTCGACTTCAATCGCGCCGGCACGCCGCTGATGGAAATCGTCAGCGAACCGGACATCGACAGCGCGGAGGAGGCTTTCGCGTACCTGACCAGTCTGCGGCAGATCCTGATCTACGGCGGCGTGAGTGACGCCGACATGGAAAAGGGCAACCTGCGTTGCGACGTGAACATTTCCCTGCGCCCCGAAGGGCAGAAGGAGCTGGGAGTGAAGATCGAGCTGAAGAACATCAATTCGATGTCCGCCGTGCGCCGGGCCATCAAGGCGGAGACCGAGCGCCAGATCGATGTTCTGGAAGGCCGTAACCCAGAGAAACTCGTGCAGAGCACACGCCGCTGGGACGATGACCTCGGCGAGACGACGCTCATGCGTTCCAAGGAGGACGCGCACGATTATCGCTACTTCCCCGATCCTGATCTGCTTCCTGTGCGCACGCCTGACCTCGTGGCGAAGGTGAAGCAGCACGTCCCCGAGCTGCCGCATGAAAAACGGGCGCGTTTTGAGAAGGACTACGGTTGCAGCGCCTACGACGCCGGAGTGCTCGCGAGCGAAAAGGAGCTGGCCGCGTGGTATGAAGCTGCTGTTGGTGCCGACAAAGGCGTTCCGGCCAAAAAGATCGCGAACTGGGTCATCAACGACCTGCTCGGCGTGTTGAACGATCGATCGCTCACCATCACCGAGTGCCCGGTGAAGCCGGAGGCGCTCAGCGCACTCGTTGCGACCGTGGAAGCCGGGAAAATCTCCAACAACCAGGCCAAGGAGGTCTTTGCCGAGATGTTCGAGACCGGCAAGTCCGCCGCCGAGATCATCAAGGCCAAAGGATTCGAGCAGGTCAGCGACACCGGGGCACTAGAGGCCATCGTGGAGCAAATCCTTGCCGCCAACCCCGAAAAAGTCGCCGAAGTCAAAGGTGGCAATGAAAAGGCCATGAACTGGTTCACCGGCCAGGCCATGAAGGCCAGCCAGGGGAAGGCGAACCCGAAGATGGTCACCGAAATCGTGCGGAAGAAGGTTCTGGGATAAGGCCGCGGCGCCGCATGGGCAAAGAGCTTGCCATTCCGCACGCGCTGCGAAAGACTCGCGCCAGCATGAGCCAGCCCGCCTCCTCTGAAATCAAGCATCTGCGTGACCTGTCGCCGCATCAATGGAAGTCCGGCATCGCCGCGTGGCTCGGCTGGCTGTTCGACGGCCTCGACATGCATCTCTACACGCTGGTGTGGACGGTGTTTGTGGCGCAGTTGATGGGATTGCCGCAAGACGCGCCGGATGTCGGTGTGAAGGGGTCGATCATCCAGGCGGCGTTCCTTGTCGGCTGGGCCGTGGGCGGCGGTTTTTTCGGCCGCATCGGCGATCTGCTCGGGCGCAGCAAGGCGCTGATGTTGACGATCCTCACCTACGCGTTGTTCACCGGCCTGTCGTACTTCGCCACGGAGTGGTGGCACCTCATGCTGTGCCGGTTTCTCTCCGCGCTGGGCATCGGGGGTGAATGGGCGGTGGGCGCGTCGCTGCTGTCCGAAACGTGGCCGAAAAAGTGGCGGCCGTGGATCGCGGCGGTGCTGCAGAGCGCGGTGAATTTCGGCGTGCTGCTGGCCGTGCTCGCGCATTGGATTCTCTCAGGCGAGGAGCCGCGGTATCTGTTCCTCGTCGGCATCCTGCCCGCGTTGATCACCGTGTGGATCCGCAAGGCCGTGCCGGAAACCGACACCTGGGAGGAAGCCCGTGGAAAACAGGCGGCGCCGCGCGTGAGCGAGCTGTTCGGCTCCGCCGTGCGCGGCACGACGTGGCGCGTGCTCATCATCTGCGGCGTGTCATTGACCGCGCACTGGGCCTTCCTCTTCTGGCAGGCGAAATATGTCAAACAACTGCCGGAGGTGATGGCGATGACCTCGCAGGGGCAGGCGGCGGCGTCCGGGGCCGCGCTGATGTGGATCATGTTCGGTTCCGTCATCGGCAACTTCATCGCCGGCGGCGTGGCGAAGCTCATCGGTTACCGGAACGCGGTCTTCTGGATGCTGCTGGCCTACTTCATCGCGATGTTCGCGACGTTTTACTGGACATGGAGCTGGGGCGCGACGCTGTGGCTCTTCGCGCTCATCGGCGCGTGCCAGGGCGTGTTCGCTTTGTTCACGATGTGCCTGCCGCCGCTCTTCCCCACGCTGCTGCGCACCACCGGCGCCGGATTCTGCTACAACTTCGGCCGCATCATCGCCGCCGCAGGCACCGTGTTTTTCGGTGTGTACCAGACCGTGCCGGATGTGCGTGAGGCGATGATCTTCGCCAGCCTCCTGTTCATCCCCGCCGCATTCATCGGCCTGCTGCTGCCGCAGGAGAAGGGGACGCCTGATGCTGTTGACGGACCGGTGGACTGATCAGGCGGGTGAAAGCCCCCTGGGGGTGAGTCAAATGTCCAGGATCGCCCGTTGAGACGCCGGATTTCCGGCGTATGTGAAAACGTACCCCAAGCTCGATCATGCTCATCCCGACTTCGTTTCCCACCTCCAACGGCCCTGCTGAATCCAAACCGCTGCTTTCGCAGGAAGGCTGGGTCGTGCAGCATCTGTTTTACAACATCGACCATGGCTACTGGGCGGCTTTGACGCCGGAGGAGCGGCAGGATCGGCGCGAGAACTTCACACGCACGATCGAGGCGGTGCGCAGGCATCCGGGCACGCAGTTGCTCGCCTTCGCGATGGTATCGCCGAAGTCGGAGCTAGGCTTCATGCTGCTCACGCCTGATTTACACGATTCGCAGAGGTTCGAGAAGCAGCTCAGCCTCGCCCTCGGCCCGGATGTGCTCACACCGGCCTACAGCTACCTTTCGATGACGGAGTGGACCGAGTACTCGCAGAGCGAGGAGGAGTTCAAGGCGCAGATCGAGAAGGCGGAGAACCTGACGCCGGGAACGGAGGCGTTCGAGAAGCGTGTGGCGGAGTGGAAGGGCCACATGACGAAGTATTACAACGACCGTCTCTACCCGAACATGCCCGACTGGCAGGTGTTCTGCTTCTATCCGATGAGCAAGCGCCGCAGCGTGGGCGCGAACTGGTATGCGAACGATTTCGCCAAGCGCCGCGAGCTGATGGGCGGCCACGCGAAGACCGGCCGCAAATACGCGGGCAAGGTGCGCCAGCTCATCACAGGCTCCACCGGTCTCGACAGCCATGAGTGGGCGGTGACGCTGTTCGCGCACGACTTGTTCCAGGTCAAAAGCATCGTCTATGAGATGCGCTTCGACGATGTGACGGCGTTGTATGGCGACTTCGGCGACTTCTACATCGGCATCCAGACGCCGGCGGCAGAGCTGCTGCAGCGGGTGATGCTTGCGTGAGGCGGGATTCAGTTCATTGCTCACGCCCCGTGCCCAATCAGCCCCTCACCATCGCCAGCCGTCAGTTCAACTCCCGCCTCATGCTGGGCACGGGAAAATTTGCGAGCGGCGAGCTGATGCGCGATGCGATCATCGCCTCCGAAACGGAAATCGTGACCGTGGCTTTGCGACGGGCGGATTTGACGGGGAAGGGGGATCCGTTTGCCAACATCCTCGAATTCATCCCGAAAAACGTCCTGCTGCTGCCGAACACCAGCGGGGCGATGAATGCGGAGGAGGCGGTGCGCCTGGCCAGGCTCGCGGTGGCCGCCGGGCTGCCGAACTGGGTGAAGCTCGAAATCCACCCTGACCCGCGCTACCTGCTGCCGGACCCGATTGAGACGCTGAAGGCGGCTGAAATTCTCGTGAAGGAAGGCTTCACCGTGCTGCCTTACATCAATGCCGATCCCGTTTTGGCCCGGCGGCTCCAGGATATTGGCACGGCGACGGTCATGCCGCTCGGCTCGCCGATTGGTTCTCATCAGGGCATCACCACACGACGGCAGATCGAGATCATCCTCACCCAGGCCACCGTCCCGGTCGTGGTGGACGCCGGCATTGGTGCGCCGAGCCATGCGGCGGAGGCCTTTGAGATGGGCGCGGACGCTGTGCTGGTGAACACTGCCATCGCTGTGGCCTCCGACCCCGTGCGCATGGCGCAAGCTTTCAAAATGGCCGTCGAGGCCGGACGCAGCGCCTACGAAGTCGGTTTGGGGCAGGGAGCACACGAGGCATCAGCCACCAGTCCACTGACGACCTTCCTTTACAAGTAAACTGCTGCGACCTGCCGGATCAGCCCTTCACCAGGTAGGTGAAAGCAAGGACTCCACAGAAAAGGAGGGCGAAGGCGAGAACCATTCCAGAAAAGATGACCATAGTGACCGGGCATTTAGCCTGAAATGCCCTCTCCGCCAGCGGAAATTTAACTTGCCAATCAGGGGCTTTGGGGCAGACTCCGCGCCCCTATGGCAAAAACATGCTGGCTCGAGCGCGAAAAGCGCAAACGTAAAACCGTCGAAAAGTACGCAAAGCTTCGCGCTGAACTGAAAGCGAAGGGCGACTTCGTCGGTCTCTCCCTCCTTCCCCGTGACGCAAGCCCGACGCGCCTCACCAACCGCTGCCGCGTCTCCGGCCGCCGTCGCGCCTACATCCGCCGCTTCCAGATGTCGCGTATGACTTTCCGCGAACTCGCCTCCCAGGGCATGATTCCTGGCGTGACGAAGTCCAGCTGGTAATCCCATCGTCCGAACTGGCGGGCCGGCATTCCTTGCCGACCGCCTGGAGAGGCGGCGCATTGACGAACTTCATGCCTACCTACTCCTACATCGCGGAGAATCCCGAAAAGGGCTGTCCTGCCTGCCGCAGAGGTTTTGACCTGCGGCGTCCCATGAGCAGGCCCGCGCTGGAGATCTGCCCGCTGTGCAAGCAGCCGGTCAAAAAACTCATCTCCGGCTTTTCCACGCCGAAACTCACCAAACCTCTTTCTGTTTCCGACGCGAAA
>JAEUHJ010000064.1 GCA_016795375.1 Verrucomicrobiaceae bacterium | reverse complement strand
CGGATGTTTCCGGTCATGCGGCCCTGGCTTTTCCCGGTGTCGTAAATGAGGCTGTCCCCCTCGATCTCAAAGTCAGGGCGGCTCACGCGGCTGCGCTCCGTGCTGCGCAGGATGCCGCCGGACATCTGGTAAAAGGCGGTGTGCAGGTCGATGCGCACATCCTTGGACGGATCCTCGTTGTAGGTTTGCACGACGAGTTTCTCCGCGTAGAGCCGCTTGTCGTCGATACGGCGAATGACCCTTGCGGTGATGAGTGAGGTGCGGCGTCCGGCTGGATCAAAGGACGGAATGACCGCCCCCTTGCTCTCAGCGCCCAGCGGCACCATCTTCAGGAAAGCAGTCATGTCTTCATCCGCCTGCTGCGCGTGCGCCGCGAACATGACCAGCCCCCCCAGCACGCCGAACATGCTGGAGAAGACCCACCGGCGGCGGTGAAGCATCTCAAGCGATGTCGCGAACGAGGGCATGTATCTTCCGCAAGGTTTCGACCACTTCCGCGATCTGCGAAAGCGGGATTTGGTTCGGGCCGTCTGAAAACGCCTTCTCCGGATCGGGATGCGTCTCCATGAAAACACCATCGCAGCCGGCCGCCACGGCCGCACGGGCCAGCACGGGGGCCAGCTTGCCGTCTCCACCCGTCGCCGTGCCGAGGCCGCCAGGGCGCTGCACGCTGTGTGTCGCGTCCATCACGGCGCGGTAGCCGAGTTCGCGCATCCAATAGAGAGAACGCATGTCGGCCACGAGGTTGTTGTAGCCGAAGGTCGTGCCGCGTTCGGTGAACATGAAATTCTGACACCCGGCGCTGATCAGCTTGTCGGCGATGTTCTTCACATCCCACGGCGCGAGGAACTGTCCTTTCTTCACATTGACCGTGCGTCCCGTCTCCCCGGCGGCGGTGATCAAATCGGTCTGGCGGCACAAAAAAGCCGGGATTTGCAGCAGATCGATATGTTCGGCGGCCTTTTTGGCCTCCTCGACCGTGTGAATGTCCGTCGTCACCGGCACCCCCAGCTTCGCCCCGATTTGCGCGAGCAGCTTGCTGCCTGCCTCGCAGCCGAGGCCTCGATACGACGAGACCGCGCTGCGGTTGGCCTTGTCGTAGGACGCCTTGAAAATCCAGCGCCAGCCGTGCTGCCTCGCCATCGCGCCGAGCTTTTCCGCCACGCCCCAGATGAAATCCTCGCTCTCAATGACACAAGGCCCCAGAATAAACACCGGTTCCGTGCCATCCATCGACACCGATCCTGTTTTCACCACCGGAAGAGAGAACGCGCCCATGCTTTGCTGAATTGATTGCTCCGGCCCTCCGCCCGGATCGGTGTTCAAGCTGCCAACCCAGGTGTTCAAGCCGCCGTCTGAAGTCTAACCCGCGTCCCGGACATGACAACGGAAGATTCTGAGGTTCCCCCGCCCGATGCTGCCTGGCCGGGCGTGATTTGTCATCGCGGCTTTCTTTCGCTCAGCGTGAGAGCGCCTTCAGCGCTTCCAAAGCCTTCGTTTCGAAGAGCTTTTGCCACTCCGGGGCCACGAGCACATCGCAGTCCTCCTGGGCGTAGCCGGTGTTCCGGCGCTGCTGTTCGGTGGCGGTGTACCAGATGTAGCCGTTCGTGTAACCGGAGACATGTGCGTCGGCATCCTGCGCGGCTTTTTTGATGTTCAGACCGACCTGCACGGTGATCTCGCCGGGAAAGGTGACGAGCTTGAACTTGCCGACGCGCAGCCCGCAGACCTCGGCATCGAGCGTTGTCTTTCCGGCGGCCTTGGTCTGCTCGAAGTGCCTTTTTAGCAGAGCGAGGTTTGCATTGAGCCGCGTGAGCTTTTCCATGGTGGCGAGATTGCCGAGGTAGGCATCGACGAGCGCCTTGTTGTCGGCGTCGAGCTGTTGCAGCGGCTTCGCGTTGTCGAGGTAGCCCTGCGCGTAGTGCGAGGGCGTTTCAGGCCAGAGCTTGTGCTGCATGAGCAGCGGCAGGAAGGTCTTGAAGTTGATGTTTGTGGGCCGCAAAGCCGCCACGAGTGCCTTTTGCTCCGTCTCGATGCTGGAGATGCGTTTCTCGAAGTCGGCGGCGCGTGGCAGTTGGATGACTTCACGGCTGGTTTTCAGTGTGGCGTCGTTTTGCGGCTCGAATCGACGAATCGCGGCCAGGACGCTCGCGCCGAGCATCGCGCCCAGCGGCTCGGCGTCGGCGGGGCGGCTGACTTCCTTGTAATGCACGGGATTGATGTCGCCGCCGCAGCCTTGGACAAAGAACGCCATCGCGCCGGTGGCTTCCTCAATGACTTTTGAGGCAAAGCCAGGGTAGTCCGCCGAGCTACCTTTGCTCGGCGGATTCATGATCGGATGACAGGCGAACTGATAAACGACCGCGAATGGCGTGCCATTCGCGCGGTCGAGCCGCAGCAGGCCGATCTGCGGATCGATGGGCCCCGTGCTCACCACGTCCTCATCACGCGGCATCGAGTAGGCGCGGCGCATGTCGATCTGCGTGCCGTCCTTGAGGAACATGCGGCGGTTTTCGCTGATGCGGCCTTCGCTGCCGTTGCCAGCGCTGGCTTTGACCGGCACGAGGTTCTTCGCGGCGTCTTTGACGGCCTGCACGACGAGCTGCTGCAAATCATTGCGCACAATGCCGTGGCAGTGGCTGGCGTTGATGATGACCTCGTCGGCGAGATCACCGAGTTCTTTGCGCACATTGGCGAGGAAGCCATTTCCGATGCGCCCGATGCCGCCGATGGCCACCGCATCGACCGTGACGAGCACGGCGGTGGTCTCGCCGCTTTTCAAGACGAGCGCTTTGGCAAAACACGGATCATTCACCGGCCCCGTGCGGTCGGTGATGTCCACCTTCGCGATGCCGGCGAGGATTTCAGCGTGAATGGGCAGGGATGAAAAAAGGAGAAGCAGCAGGAGGATGCGCATGGCGGATAATACGCGGTGAAAAAGATTATTTCGTGATGTTCTCTTCATGAGTGCCGGGTCCCGGCAGTCGGTCATGCCGCCTCTTAATCGTTCTCGTCCTCGTCCTCGTTCTCGTCCTCGTCAGTTCCGGGATTGGATTGAGTTGGCCGAAAAAGAGAAAAGAGGTCGAAAAAGCCGGACTCAGAATTTCAGGACTCTGTTTTTTCAATCTTTTCTCTTTTTCGGCCAATCCCTCCGGCTAACCACCTCCGGCCTTGCCGATCAGCGCATCCACCACGTCTTTGATCTCCGCCTGCACATGGCCGGTGAGCTGGTCTCCCACCACTGGAAAGAACGGGCGCGCCGGGATGCCGCGCTTCGTGCTGCCGAGCTGGTGCGCCGCGCCGTAGATCACCGGCGAGCCGATCTTGACGGCATCGGAGCCCTGCACCTGCGTGTGGATGCTCTGGCGCAGGTTGCCGGACTTGATGAGCAGCGGATTTGACGCCTTGCTCTTCTTGCGCGCGGGCCAGGCGGCGGGCCGCAGGCTCGGCTCATCAAACGCACGCACCGCAGTGGATTCGATCACCGTGCCCATGGCCAGCAGGATCCTCTTTTTCAGCGCGTCATCCGCCAGCGCCGCGAGGGAGGGCGAGATCTCGTCGAGTTTGAGCTGGATGGCGATGGCGTCGGCGGGCATGGGTCACACCTCGCCGAACGACCGCTGGAGCAAACTTCGCCAAGGTTCAGTTGCTCAGCCGCCTCTGATTTCAATGGTTGTTTCACAGGTCTGGTTTTGGAGCGGCGTCCAGCAGCTTCGCCGCGCGTGCCTGGCTGGCAAAGCCGCCGGGCTGGCGCGTCAGCAGGGCGAGCGCCTGCTTGCGCGTGATCTCGCCGGCACGCATGCGCACCGCCACGTCGGCGACAAAACGCAGGGTCTTCTCGATTTGCTCCAGGTGGGTCATCATGTCCGCAGCCAACCTTTCTTGCTCAACAATATTCGCATTGCGCCACGAATGCGAGGCCAATCGGCGGTGTCGAAAACATAGAAACGATCTGCGCCGTCGCGCATGTCCGCAATTTCACGCAGCGCCTCGGGGTCGCCGGACTCCTCGGCGATGAACTGCGCGTAAGCGCGACAGAACAGCTCGTTGTCCGCCAGAAGCTCTCTCGTGTTGAAGCGCAGCTTTTTAATCAAGGCGGCGGCCTCACTGTTGCCGGCGGCCTCCGCCACATCCCCCACCAGGCCGGGGTGTTTGCGCAGCAGCTCCAGGCGCAGGTGATGACCAATCTCGTGCAGCGTGGTGTTGAGCGGATACGGCGAATCCGCGCGCACGCCAATCTGGGCGAAGGTCTCACGCGGCCGCGCGCTGTAGCTGCCATCCCCGCCGCCGAGCACGCGGTTGCTCATGACCACGCCGCGCAGGTCGCCGTCGTCATGCACGCGGTCCACCAGCAACGCGGCCTTTTCCATGGCCTGGCGGCTGCCTGGTTTGGCGGCGTGCTGCATGAGGCCGGAGACCGGGGCGCGGCGCGCGGGATTGCCGGCGCGGATCAGACGGTTCTGCGTCTCGCGCATGGCGGCGCTCATGCCGGAGCCACCCAGTCCACCAATGAAGCGCGGGGCGTTCTCGGCAGTCAGCCAGTCCGCAACGGTGGCGTCTCCCATGTCCGGCAGCGTTGTTTTCTCCGCCCACTGCTCAAACGACTTTAAAACCTCCGGCTGGTCCGCGTAGCGTTTGCGGATCAACTCCCACCCATGCCTAACATTGCCAGGCTCGCTCCACGGCGAATCGCTCCACGTCGGTGTGCGGTTGAGCGGGGTGCCATTCGGCAGGCGTTGGTTTTTGTCGATGAGGGCGGCCTCGCTCGCGTCGAACATCTCCGGCTTCACGATCTGTGTGGGCAGCAGGTGCGCGTCCTGCGCCTCTTGCGCGCCGGGTTTGCCGTTGTGGACGAGGGAGTCCGCGCTCCGCCGGGTGAGCGGCACGACCAGACAGCGGTGACGCCTGGCGGCCATCACCGCGCACCGGCCCCCAATGTCCACGACACCGCATTGAGCAGCAAGCGCCGCACATCGGCGCTCCGCATGTCCTCCGGCGCGCCGAGGCTGGTGTAGAAGACGCGGGCTTTTGCCGGCCCATAATCCCGTGTCCATGCGACGGGCTGGGGCGGTGTGGCGGCTCCGGTGCCTGCGGTTCCGATGAGAATGGGCGTCGCGTCAGCGGCGAGCGGCAGCACCTGGTAGAGCGACTGATGGCCGCGGATGGCCGCCACGTTCACGCCTTCGAGCAGAGGCGATCTGGCACCGGCGGCGACGCTGACGCTGTAAGGCAGCCCCTTGGTCTCGTAGCCGGTGTTCTCCCCGCCGAGCACCTCGTGCGTGAACTCGGGCCACGGGGCGAGGCCGGGATCGACAGCTTCATTCGGCTTCGGAATGAAGGCATGATTCGCGGTGCGGATGCCGAGCAGGGGCTTCCCAGCGTTCAGATGAGCGCGGATCGCGGCCATCTGCTCTTTTGGCGGAAAGCGGCGCCGTGAGAAGAGGATGAGCAGATCGGCATCCTTCAGCGCCTCGACGAGGCCGGTGAAATGATGAGGCTGCGGCTTGTCGCCCGCGATGATCGTGACGTGGTGGCCTTGGGACTTGAGCTCCGTCCCGGCGAATTCACGCATGGTGCGCGGTGCCTCGTAGTTGTTCGGATCCTCAACGGTCATGATGACGATGTTCGCGGCACCGCACGTTGAGACAAACGCGAGAAGGCAGGCAAGCAGAAGCGGCAGGCGGGCGATGGAGGTCATCATTCCTAATGATACGAGGCCGACGGGAATTTTTAAGCCCGCAGTCTTCAAGCAGCACAGAAAAAAGCCGCGCTACCCCAGCAAGCGTGTGAAGGGATGCCCTTCGTTCTGGTCGATGCGTTCCGGCAGCCCCTTGTGGTTGTAGGTGAGCCTCGTGTGATCGATGCCGAGCAGATAAAGAATCGTCGAATGAATGTCGTGGACGTGCAGACGGTCTTCGATGGCATAGAGGCCGAGGTCGTCAGTCGCGCCATACGTCTGCCCGCCCTTCACACCGCCGCCGGCCATCCACATGGTGAAGCCGGTGGGGTTGTGGTCGCGGCCGTCGCCCTGCTCGGACATCGGCGTGCGGCCGAATTCGCCGCCCCAGATGACCAGCGTCTCGTCGAGCAGGCCGCGGGCCTTCAAATCGGTGAGCAGTCCGGCGATCGGCTTATCGACGGAGTTGCAGTATTTGCCGTGATTCACCTCGATGCCCTTGTGCGCGTCCCATTTGCTTCCAGCGCCGCTGTAGAGCTGGACAAAGCGCACGCCGTTTTCGACGAGGCGGCGCGCCAGGAGGCAGTTGCGGCCGAAAACCGCCGTCGCCTCGTCATCCATGCCGTAGAGCTTCCTGGTGGTCTCGCTCTCCTTGCTGAGATCGACGGCATCAGGGGCCTCCGCCTGCATCTGGAAGGCCAGCTCGTAGCCCTTGATGCGGGCGTCGAGTTCCGTGTTGCTGACGCGCGCGGCGTTGTAGTCGCGGTTCAAGGCTCCGAGCAAGTCCAGTTTCTCGCGCTGCCGCGCACGATCCACGCCCTTCGGATTGTCGAGGAACTTGATCGGCGTGCCTTCGGAGCTGAACTCCACGCCTTGATACACGGCAGGCATGAAGCCGTTGCCCCAGTTGCGCGCGCCGTTCACCACCGTGGCCTCGCTGTCTTTGATGACGACAAAGCCGGGCAGGTTTTGATTCGCCGTGCCGAGGCCATACTGCGCCCAGGCACCGAGCGAGGGACGGCCGCCAAAGACGGAGCCCGTGTTCATGGAACACACGCCGCCCGCGTGATTGATGCCGCTGGAAGCACAGGAACGGATCACCGCCAGGTCATCGGCATGCTGCGCCACATGGGTGAACCAGTCGGAAATCCACAGGCCACCCTGGCCCCACTGCTTCCAGGTGCGTTTGCACTCCAGCAGTGGCGATTTGCTCTCGCCCATCGCGGTGATCGGAGCCTTGAAGCTGGCCGGCAGCGGCTGGCCGGCAAGTTTGTTCAACAGCGGCTTGTAATCGAAGGTGTCGAGATGACTCGGTCCGCCCTCCATGAAGAGGAAGATCACACTCTTTGCCTTTGCCGGCCGGTGCGCGACACGCAGTGGTGCCGCCTGCGCCTGATCATTCATCAGCGCGGCCAAGGCGACGGCACCAAAGCCGCAGCCTGCGGTTTGCAGGAAGTCGCGGCGTGATGTGGGATGATCGTAACGGTTGCAGCGCATGGTCGGGGGCGGATTAAACGGTGGATGGAGGCTCTCTTGCGCAGTTTAAGGCCGCCACCAGCCGGTTTTTGACACAAAAACAACACACGGGAGACAGGCTCCGCCCGCCGCTCGGCCGCATCATCCCCACTCCACCACGAGCACCTTGTGCTCGAAATCCAGCGTCACGCGGTAATCCTCCAGCAAATACGTCCCAAGGCGTGACGGCCCCGGCATCACGTCCACCTCCGCAAACGGATAATACGAGCCGAAGAGGCCCAGCGCGTTGAACTCCAGCACACGCACCTTCGCGTCCTTCGGTGACTGCGCGCCGCCGACGCCGGTGATGAGGTAGTCGCCCCCCACATGCCAGCCACCGTTCCGGTAGCCAAGCACCTGGGCGGTGCTTTGATCAAGCTGCACACCGAAGACCGAGCCGGAATCGACAATCGCCTCCCAGGCAATCTTTCCATGCTTCAGCACCGTCGTCGGCACACCGTGGTGCATGCTCAGGCGCGCCTGATGCATGTGTCTGCGTGTTTTCCCGGCAAAGCTTCGCGTGAAACCGAATTCGACCTTCTCTTTCAGGAAATCGAGCGTGAGATACTTGCAGTGATTCGCCGCCAGATGCACGCCGAGCACGGAGATGCCGATGTGCTCCTTCAGGATGCCGGAACCCCACGCGGTGCGCTGCATGCGGATGATGCAGGGCAGGTTCTCCAGCTTCCATGAGCCGATTTGCATCGTGGGAACCAGCGCCGCCATGCCCGGCTCCTTTCCCAGCACCCCGGCCATGACCGGCCGCACCTGTGGCACGGTGCGCATGCCGTACTCGATGGCCTGCTCCGCGTCGAACACGCTGAAGGTCGCGCCGGTGTCGAGCATGAACTTCCTCGGCTTGCGGCCGTTGAGGCTCACCTTGATGTGCGGGATGCCGTTCTCGTAATACATCGGCACTCTCAGCACGCCCTCGGGTGGCGGCAGGCTCCGGCTGCGCACATTGAGGAGTCCGCCCTTCACCGCTTTCAGTTCCGAGGCCGGCACCGCCAGCGCCTGGAGCCGGCTTTGCATCTCCGCCGGCACCGCTTCGTTTTTCACAGCGAATGAATCCGCGCAGCCAGGCAGCGCGAGCGCTCCGGCGACAAGACACGACAGGCGGAATGCGGTGCTCATGGTCGCGCGTTTCATGCGCGCCAGCCATCCGCGCGGCCGGTATTTCTGTCAACCTCCCGCGAAACACACACAAAACCTTGTCTCCGCGCTCGTAATGTCGGAGATTTTTCCACCTGACCGCCGCCAACCCGCTGAATGACCGCCTATTTCATACGCCGCCTTCTGCTCATCCCTCCGACATTGGTCGGCATGACGCTGGTGGTGTTTTTCATCATCCGTTTCACGCCGGGCGGGCCGATGGAGCAGGCGCTGCTGGAGGCGCGGATGAAAAACGACGGCCAGCGCGGCGGCAGCTCGCGCCAGCAATCCAGCGGGCTCACGCCAGGACAGCTCTTGAAGCTCCAGGAGCAGTACGGCCACGACAAGCCCTTTCCCACCGCCTACATGGCCTGGCTCGGTGTGTGGCCGAAGGAAATCAACCGCTCCCGCGCTGACTTCCCCGAAGGCAAAATGGAAGCCGAGGTGAAACTGCCCGGCACGGCGCTGGTGCTCGTGGTGAGGCGTGATGCCAAAGACCATGCCACCATCGTGCCACCGGAAGGCGTGGACGTTTCATCCTGGCGCGCGCGCATCATCACGCCGGAAAAGCAGAAAGCCGAGTGGGAGAAAGCCAATCCCGGCCAGAAGCTCGACAAGGCACAGCCTTATGTCGCGCTCATTTACCAGCCGAGATACTCCGGCGTTCTCGAAGGCAACCTGGGCGACTCCACACGCTACTCGGAGCCAGTATGGACGATGATGAAGCGCCGCTTCCCCATCTCTCTCTTCTTCGGACTGGCCTCGATCATTCTCACCTATCTCGTCTGTGTGCCGCTGGGCGTACTGAAGGCCATCAAGCACCGTACACCGACGGACACTGTGACCTCGGTGATCATTTTCTTTGGCTACGCGATCCCGGGTTTCGTGCTCGGCGTGTTCCTGATGGTCATCTTCGCCGCGCGGCTGCGCTGGTTCCCGCTGGAGGGCTTTGTGAGTCCGGACTTCGCCGAACTCGGCTTCTTCGGCAAGATCGGCGACTTGCTGCATCACGCGATTCTTCCTCTGTGCTGCTACCTGGTGGGCAGTTTCGCCAGCCTGACGATGCTGGTGAAGAATAACCTGCTCGACCAGCTCGCCAGCGACTATGTGCGCACAGCGGTGGCGAAGGGTGTGGAATACAAAAACGCCGTGATCGGCCACGCGCTGCGCAATTCCTTCATCCCAGCCGCCGCGACGATGGGCCAGGCACTCACCGTTCTCGTCGCGGGCAGCTTTTTGATCGAGCGCATCTTCGACATCGACGGGTTCGGCCTCATGGGCTTCAACGCGCTGTTGGAAAAAGATTACCCCATCGTCATGGGCACCGTCACGGTCGGCGGGCTGCTTCTCATGCTGGGCAACGTGCTCTCCGACATGATCACCGCACGCCTCGACCCGCGCATCCGATTTGAATGATGAACCGCAGGCTCTCCATCATCGCGATCGCCCTCGGGGCACTGGCCATCATCGGCCATCTGGCGGGTCTTGTGCTGCCGACGGCGTCTTGGTTTTTCAGCAGCGGAAAGGTGTTTGGCTGGCTTTCCTCGCTGCTGCTCATCACCGGCGGCGTGCTGGGACTGCGGTTCCTGCCGCCGGAGATCCGCTGGACGCCGGTGACGCTGCAACGTTTCCGCCGCTTCCGCAGCATCCAGCGCGGCTGGTGGTCCTTCCGCATCCTGCTGGCGCTCGTCGCCATCGCGATGCTCGACCAAATGATCGTGGGCAAACGGGCGCTGATGGTGCGCTGCGATGGGAAGACGTATTTCCCCGCTTTCGTCACCAAACGCCATCCAGCGAAGGAGTTCGGGCTCGAAGGTGAGCAGGAGGTCAATTACCGCGAGTTGAAACAAAAACTCACCGCAAGCAGGCGCGGCTTCGCACTCATGCCGCTCGTACCGTGGGATCCGGTGCTCGATTCGGACACTGCGCAGTCGATCACGCTGGAGCAGCGTGAGGGGAGGTGGTTCCAGCCGGGAGGAAACGAACCTTTCTCCGGCCGAGCGAAGACTTATTACGCCGACGCGCCGACGCAGAAGCACACAGACACGCGTTTCCGCAAAGGTGTGGCGGATGGCGAGTCGCTCGGATACGCGAAAAACGGCGGCCTTGCGTTTTCTGCCTTCTACAAAGCGGGGGAGAAGCAACGTGAGAAATGGACCGGTGAGATGCCGCCGGAAGAGTTTCTGAAAGCCGCGGCGACCAATTATCAGGTGGCGCTTTATCCGCCGATCCCGCCTCTATGGAAAGCCAGGCACTATCTCGGCACCGACAGCCGCGGCTGGGACGTGGCGGCGCAGATTTTCGGTGGCTGGCAGATCAACCTGAAGGCCATCGTACTCTATTTACTTTTCACCTACAGCCTAGGCATCACCATCGGCGCTCTGATGGGTTTTTTCGGCGGTTTTTTCGACCTCGGCATGCAGCGCATCATCGAGATCGTCGAGGAGCTGCCCTTCCTTTACATCGTGATGATTGTGGTCAGCATCGTCAGCGTGGCGGAGATGAATCTCGTCATCCTGCTCGGCGTCATCTGCCTGTTCTCATGGACGGGACTGACCTACTCGCTGCGGGCGATGGCCTACAAGGAGAAGGAGCGTGACTATATCTCCGCCGCACGTCTGCAAGGCGCGGGCACCTGGCGCATCCTCACGCGCTATCTGCTACCGAACATGCTCGCCACGCTGGTGACCTACATTCCCTTCAGCGTCGCGGGCATCATTGCATCACTCACCGCGCTCGCCTTCCTCGGCTTCGGCCTGCCGGAGACCTATCCGCAATGGGGCTGGCTGTTCGACGACGGCACGAATCACCTCGGTGCGCTGTGGATCTCCGTCTCGATGTTCGCCGCGATGGTCTTCATCCTCCTGCTCGTCACCTTCGTCGGCGAGGCGCTGCGCGAGGCCTTCGATCCGAAAAAGTTCACGACTTACCAATGAGGTTCTTTTTTACCAGTTCGCTGCTTGCCCTGGCCGCCGTGCTCTGCGGCGGCACGGCGCTGCCTGCGGCCGATTTCCCACCCTACGACGGCACGAAGGAGCGCGATGCCTTCTGGGGCTTCTACAACAAGAAGGTGCTCACGAGCCTGCAGGACCAGGAGAGGGACTTGTCCGCCCAAGCCGCCAAGGAAACCGACGCGGCGAAGAAAACCGAACTGGAGGCACAGCTCGCCCAAACGCGCGAGCGGTTGAAGAAGCCGGAGTACTTCACCTTCGCCACGCCGGGCGACATCCCCGCGGATTTGAAGTGGGAGAACGGCATGGACGAGCCGGAGATCGGGGATGCGAACGCGAAGAAAGGCGGCACGCTGCGGGATTACATCCTCTCCTTCCCGCCGACGCTCCGCGTGCTCGGCGAGAACAGCAACAGCTCCTTCCGCGGCTATCAATACGACGACGTGGAGATGTCGCTCATCAACCTGCACCCCGAGACGGGCCGCGTCATCCCCTGCGTCGCGAAAGAGTGGGCCGTGTCAGCGGACAGCCGCACGGTCTATTTCCGCATCGACCCGGACGCGACCTTCTCCGACGGCACACCAGTCGAAGCGGACGATTTTTTCAACCAGTTCTACATGCAGCTCAGCGAGTATCCGAAGAACCCCTTCGGCAACGAATGGTACGGCACGAACTACGCAAACATCACCCGCTACGACGCGCGCACGCTGTCCATCTCGCTCACGGAGCCGAAGCCGCTCGCGCCGTATTATGTGAGCACCTCGCCCATGTCGGCGAAGTTTTACCGCGAATTCGGCCCCGATTTCGAGCAGCGCTACCAGTGGCGCTGCCGCCCGACGGCAGGCCCGTATGTGATCCGTGAGGAGGACATTCAGTTCGGCCGCAGCGTCACCCTCACCCGCGTGAAGAACTGGTGGGCGCGGGACAAGAAGTTCTACAAGAACCGGTTCAACATCGATCGCATCGTCTATCGCGTCATCCGTCTGCAGGACAAGGTGCTGGAGCTTTTCCGCCAGGGCGAGCTCGACGTGGAGCAGCTCATGATGGGCATCCCTGAGTACTGGTATGAGAAACTCGAAGTGCCGGAGGTGCATAGAGGCTACATCCACAAAGCCAAATTCTACAACGTGTGGCCCGGCAGCCACGCCGGACTGTGGTTGAACTGCGCCATCCCGCCGCTGAACAACAAGGAGGTGCGCCTCGGCCTCTGCTACGCGACGAATTACCAAAAAGTCATCGACTTCGACCTGCGCGGAGACTTTGAGCGCATGCGCTGCTTCAGCCAGGGCTTCCCGCTCATCGGTGATCCGCCGGGCATTCAGTCGCGGCCATTCGACGTGCAAAAAGCACGCGAGCACTTCGCAAAGGCGGGTTACACCAAGGCGGGCAATGACGGCATCCTGGTGAATGACAAGGGCCAGCGCCTCTCGCTGACGATCCTGCATCGCAAGACCGACACGATCCAGAAGGTCATGCAGCGCCTCAAGGAGGAGGCCGTCAAGGCTGGCCTGGAATACAAGCTCGAAGGCCTCGATGGCACCGCCTACTTCCAGAAGGCCACGCAAAAGAAACATCAAATCGCCTCCGTGGCCTTCAGCGTCACACCGCCGATCCCCGACCACTACCAAGCGTGGCATTCGAAGGACGCCTTCATGGAGGACGGAAAAACGCCACGCCCCAACACGAACAATCTCTGCTCCTTCGCCGATCCACGCATGGACAAATTTTGCGAGGATGAACGCCGCGCCACGACCATCGATGAGATTCGCAAGGCATCCTGGGGCGCGGATCAGATCATCCACGATGAGGCACCGTGGATACCAGCGTATGACCAGAACTATTACCGCGCGGCCTACTGGCGCTGGGTGAAGTGGCCGGAGAAAACCTTCAATGTCGCCGTGAGCGAGCTGCCGCTCTCCAATCACGTCCACTGGATTGATGAGGAAGTGAAGCAGGAGACGCTCGATGCCATGCGCGAAGGGAAAACCTTCCCGGAAACCGACCAGGTCTTCGATCACAACCTCAAAACAGGAGGACCCAGGTGATGCCCGGCCCGCTTCTCGAAGTGCGTGATCTCCGCGTCGGTTTCCAGACCGACCACGGCCTGCTCACCGCCGTGGACGATGTCGATTTCACGCTCGAGCCCGGCCAGACGCTCGGCCTCGTCGGCGAAAGCGGCTGCGGCAAGAGTGTGACGGCCTTGAGCCTCATGCGCCTGCTCCCGCAGCCCGCAGGGCATATCCTCGGTGGCGAGGTGCGGCTCGAAGGCCGCGACCTCACGAAGCTGCCCATCGAGGAGATGCGCCAGATTCGCGGCAACGACATCGCGATGATTTTCCAGGAGCCAATGACTGCGCTGAACCCTGTGCACCGTGTCGGCAGGCAGATCATCGAGGCCATCCAGCTCCACGAGCCCATGCCGCCGGACAAGGCGCTGCGCCGTGCCGTCGAACTCATGGAGTGGGTCGGCATTCCCGCGCCGGAACAGCGTGTGAACGAGTATCCGCACCAGCTCAGCGGCGGCATGCGCCAGCGCGTGATGATCGCCATCGCGCTCTCCTGCCATCCGAAGGTGCTCATCGCCGACGAGCCCACCACCGCGCTCGACGTCACCGTGCAGGCGCAGATTCTCGATCTCATCAAGCGCCTGCAAAAAGAGACGGGCATGGCTGTGATCCTCATCACGCATGATCTCGGCGTCGTCGCCGAAACCTGTGACGATGTGGCCGTCATGTACGCTGGCCGCATCACCGAGCGCGGTCCGGTGCGTGAGATTTTCACCAGGCCGCTGCATCCTTACACGCAGGGTCTCATCAACTGCCTTCCAAAACTGGATCACCCACCGAAGACTCCGCTTCCCGTCATCCCCGGCATGGTTCCCGGCCTCAAAGACATGCCTGCGGGCTGCCGCTTCGCCTCCCGTTGCCCGAACAATCACAGCGCCGATGTTTTGACCACGCGCCAGCCGTGGAAGGACTGCGGCAGCGGTCACGGCGTCGAGGCTTGCGCATGTTTTGCCACCGCGCTTGCAACAAAGCCTGATCCAACGCATTCATCCTGATCATGACCATCCAAGCCATCATCCACCGCGCTGAAGAAGGCGGTTACTGGGCCGAGGTGCCTTCACTTCCCGGCTGCCTCACGGAAGCCGAGTCGCTCGACGAATTGAAAGCCAACCTGCTTGATGCGGTCAAAGGATGGATGGAAGCCGCAGAAGCACGGGCAAGGCAGAAACTTGAACCTGACGCCACACTGCTTGCTCTCGCGGTATGAAACAAGTGAGCGGCAAAGCCTTCATTCGGGCGGCCCTTGACCATGGATGGGTGCTCGACCGGATCAAAGGCAGCCATCATATCATGAGCAAGGAAGGTGAAGACGCGATCCTGACCATCCCAGTTCACTGAAACAAGCCGCTCAAAATCGGCCTTTTGAAAGCCTTGATGAAACAAGCCCGCCTGAGCGAAGTCGATCTCTGATCCTCATGAACCTCCTCACCGTCCAGAACCTCAAGATGCACTTTCCTGTGCGCGGCGGCGTGTTTTACACGACGAAGGCGACTTGCAAGGCGGTGGACGGCGTGAGCTTTGATCTCAAAGCCGGCGAGACACTCGGCCTCGTCGGTGAAAGCGGCTGCGGGAAGTCCACCGTGGCAAAATCCGTCGTGCGCCTGCTCAAGCCGACCGCCGGCCAGGTGCAATTCAACGGTCATGACATTTCAGCGCGGCCGCAGGGTGCGCTGCGCGCCATCCGCCGCGACATGCAGATGGTTTTTCAGGATCCCGCGGAGTCGCTGAACCCGCGCCACACCATCGGCCAGATTTTGGAGGAGCCCTTCATCATCCAGAAGATGGGAACGCGTGGCGAGCGTGGCGAATGGGCCGCGGAGCTGCTCAAGCGTGTCGGTTTGCCTGCGGACGCGGCGCATCGCTATCCTTTCGAGTTCAGCGGCGGCCAGCGGCAGCGTATCGGAATCGCCCGTGCTCTGGCGCTCAAGCCCAAGCTCATCGTGTGTGACGAGCCTGTATCCGCGCTCGACGTTTCAGTCCAGGCGCAGGTCTTGAACCTGCTGCTGGAGCTGCAACGCGACTTCGGCCTCGCCTACCTCTTCATCGCACATGACTTGAGCGTCGTGCAGCACATGAGCGACCGGGTGGCGGTGATGTACCTCGGCAGGATCGTCGAGATCGCCCCCGCCGCCGCGCTCTACAAAAATCCACGCCACGCCTACACCAAGGCGCTGCTTGAAGCGATCCCCGTCGCCGATCCCACGAAGCGTCGTGAGCGCAAGCTGCTCAAAGGTGATGTTCCATCACCCATCAACCCGCCGCCCGGCTGCGCCTTCGGTCATCGCATGAAGCATCCGAAATGGCAGGACAGCGTGAACACGGATCTCACGCTCCAAGAAATCGCTCCCGGTCATTTCGTGCAGCCGTGTCCGTGCTGCGCATGACGGGATGCCCGCGCCCGCCTTCAAATCAATGTGCGACGGCCTTCTCAGCGCCGAGACCGGTGTGGGCGCGGACTTTAAGCTCGGTGAATTTCGCCTCAGCCTCGGGTTCGCGTTTCAGCAAGGAGCCGATGATGGCGGCGAGGAAGCCGAGCGGAATGCTTACAATGCCGGGATTGGTGAGCGGAAAAATCGCGTCGGCCTGGATGAGATGACGCTTGGCGGCGACAACTTCAGGTCCGTCGATGCCCATGATGCTGGGGCTGAGGATGATCAAAACGATGCTGCTGAGCAGACCGACGGCGAGACCGAGCACGGCGCCGGTGGTGCTGAATTTCTTCCAGAAGATGCTCAACACAATGACGGGCAGGTTGGCGCTGGCCGCGACAGCGAAGGCGAGGCCGACGAGGAAGGCGACGTTCACGTTTTGCAGCTTGATCGCCAGGAAGATCGAAATCGCACCCACGACGAATGCAGTGATGCGCGCGACTCGCACTTCCTCGCCCGGACGGTGTTCTTTGCCGTGGTGGAGCACGTTCGTGTAGAAATCGTGCGCGAAGCTGGCGCTGGCGCTGATCGTGAGGCCGGCGACAACCGCGAGAATCGTCGCGAACGCGACAGCGCTGATGAACGCGAAGAAAATCGGCCCGCCGAGCGTCGCCGCGAGCTGTGGCGCGGCCATGTTGTCCGTCGGAATCATGTGCGGCTTCAAGATCGTGGCCGCGCCGAAGCCGAGGAACGTGGTGAGGATGTAGAACACGCCGATGATCACCATCGCCCACACAACGGAGACACGCGCAGTCTTCGCATCCGGCACGGTGTAGAAACGCACGAGGATGTGCGGCAGTCCGGCGGTGCCGAACACGAGCGCGAGACCGAGCGAAATCAAATCCAGCGGGCCCCAACCTTTCGTGACCTCCGCGCCGAACTTCATGCCGGGCTCCAGGAAGTTGCGTGTGACCTCCAGCTTCGTTTTGGCATCGACGTAGGTCAGGTTGGCGATGGCGTCGAAAAACTTGGTGAAGCTGTAGCCGAAGTTTTTCATCACCAGCACGCTGAGGAAGATCGTGCCGGTCATGAGCAGGATCGCCTTGATGATCTGTACCCAGGTGGTGGCCAGCATGCCGCCGAAGACGACATAGACGACCATCAGCACGCCGACGCCGATGATGGCCCATTCGGTGCTGATCCACGGCAGGTCTTTGAGCAGCAGTTTCACCAGCGTGCCCGCGCCGATCATCTGCGCGACCATGTAAAACGTGGAAACCGTGATCGTGCTCAGCGAGGCCATCGCACGCACCGGCCGCGGGGTGAGGCGATAGGCCAGCAGGTCGGCCATGGTGTATTTGCCCGCGTTGCGCAGCGGTTCGGCGACGACGATGAGCACGGTCAGATAAGCGACAAGCCAGCCGACGGAATACATGAAGCCGTCGTAACCGAACAAGGCGATCATCCCCGAAATGCCGAGAAACGAGGCTGCGCTCATGTAATCACCGGCGACGGCGAGGCCGTTCTGCCAGCCGGTGATGCTGCGACCAGCGGCGAAGTACGCACCGGCGCTGGTGTTTTTCTTTGCGGCCCAAACGGTGATGCCAAGCGTGGCAACCACGAAGGCGAGGAACATCCAAACGGCGATCGTCATAAGCGGGAGAAAATCAAGTCAAAAGGCCAAGGCGTGGTCAAGAAGGTCATCAATGACCGTGGACGACAGCGGCGGCTTCCTTGTCCCACTGCGCGGCTTTGCGTGTGTAGATGAAAGCGAGAATCCAGGCCATGAAGAACTGCGAAAGCGCGAAGAGGTAAGCCAGATTGATGTGGCCGAAGACCTCCTTTTTCATCAGCGCGGGGAAATAGCCGACGAGCACCGGCAGCGCGAAGTAGTAGGCCACGAAGAATAGCGTGGAACTGACGATGAAACGCCATTTGCGCGCCAGCAGCACACGGAATTCAGGCTTCGCCTCCAACTCCTCCCAGTTCACTGATGTTTTTTCGCTCATAAGAGGCGCGAGGTTAGGAAACCGGCCTTCGTTTGGCAAGGTCAAGCATCTGGCGGACGTGATTTTCTTCACAGACTTCAATCACTCAAACGCGCTGGCAACGGGCTTGCCGTCAAATTCCGCAGGCAGCGGCACATCCAGCAGCCACAAGGCTGTGGCGGCGGTGTCGTAGGTGCTGACGGGAGCGGTGATAGTGAAGTTTTTCTTCACTCCTTTCCCCCAAGCGACCCAGGGGATGAGCATGTCGTCGGGAATGTTCAGGCCATGCGTCTTGTCGTGCCCGCCATGATCGGCGCTGATGAGCATGACGCTGGAATCAGCGATGCCGGCGTCCTTGATGCCCTGCCAGACCTGCCCCAGCGCCTGGTCGGTGACTTTGATCGCCTCCTTCTGCTCCAGCGAACCCCAGCCGCTCTTGTGCCCGGCGCTGTCCACGTCCGGGAAATGAATGAAGGCCAGTCGCGGCTTGTGCTTCTTGATCCACGCGGCGGTCTGTTTCGCGACCAATTGCGAGGGCTTCTTGTCTTTTTCGAGTGCCGGTGCTCCGGCGACGGGCTCCCGCGTCTGCGGACCGCCAAAGTCGAAAATATCCAGCGAATCCTTCAGCCAGAGATGGCGGAACTTCACCTTGCCGACAAACATGGCGGTAACGGCCTTCGGATCAGCGGCCTTGAGCAATGAAAACACCGTGGGAACCTTCACGAAGCCCTTGATCGGCGTGTAGCCGTTCCAAAGGATGTGATGCTTGTCCGGGCCGACTCCGGTGAGCATCGACGTATGGGAGGGCAGGGTGATGGACGGAAAAATCGTGCTCGCCTGCCACGTCACCGCGCCTTCAGAAGCTATTTTTTTCAGTGTCGGTGCCTCGCTCTCCGCGATGACCGCCGGCTTGCCACCGTCGATGCTGATGATGAAAACATGTTCCGCGCGTGAAGCGGCGGCGGCATTCAGACACAGAAGAGGAAAGACAGCGAAAAAGAATTTGAAGGAGCACATGTGGGAGCGCGGAATAACGCGCGCCAGAAGAGAATACTTCCAAAACAACGGATTGCCCGGCTTGCGCCTTGAGCGGCCCGTTTCCCTGCGCAAAAGATACGCGCTCATGGAAGCCTGGATCGTCATCGGACTGCTCATCGCCGCCATCATCGCATTCTCCACGGAAAAAATCTCCGTGGACCTGGTGACGCTGGCCATGCTGTGCGTGCTCGTGATGTGCGGCATCCTGAGCGCGGAGCAGGCTTTCGCCGGCTTCGGCGACCGCGTGATCATCCTGCTGGCGGCCATTTTTGTCATCGGCGCGGCTTTGCGCGAGACGGGCGTGCTTGATCTCTTGGGTGATGTACTAGCGCGGACTTTCGGCACGCGGCCAAAACGGCTCATGATGTTCATGATGGCCGTGGCCGGCGGCATTTCCGCCTTCATGAACAACACGACCGTCACCGCCGTGTTCGTGGGGCCGGTGTCAGGACTGGCGCGACGTCTGCGCATCCCGCCCTCCCGCCTGCTCATGCCGCTGGCCTTCGCCTCCCTGCTCGGCGGCACCTGCACGCTCATCGGCACCTCCACGAACGTGGCGGTGAGCGGCGCGATCACAAAGCTGGGCCAGGAGCCGTTCAAGATGTTCGAGTTCACCACTGTCGGCGTGGTCATTCTGCTCACCGGCATCCTCTACATGGTCTTCATCGGCACGCGCATGGTGCCGGAGCGTGACAGCGACAGCATCGACGGCCATGATGCGATGCGTGAGTTCCTTGCCGAGGTGGTCGTGTTGCCGGACTCGCCGCTCATCGGCCAGGAAGCGTTCGACTCGGACTTTTCCGCGCTGGAGTTCCAGGTGCTCAAAATCCGTCGGGCGGACCAGCAATACGATGCCGCGCCGCATCTGCGCTTCATGGAGGGCGACGTGGTGCTCGTGGCCGGGAAAGTTGAGAACCTCATCAAGGTGAAGAAAATTGAGGGACTCGACATCCTGGAGGACGTCGCGTTGCGCAGCTCCGGCGTGGACATGCGCGGCGCCCAGGTAGCCGAGGTCGTCATCACACCGCGCTCCAGCTTTGTCGGCCGCTCCCTGCGCGAGGGAAATTTCCGCCAGCGCACAGGGCTCTCCGTACTTGCCCTCACCCGTGGCGGCCATTCCCTCATGCATCATATGGCGGCGGAGAAACTGCGCGCCGGTGACGTACTGCTGCTCCAGGGGCCGCTTGAACGCTTCCGTGCCGCCGAAGAAAACGGGGAGATGCTCATGATGGCGCAGCATCAATTCAGCGCGGAGACACGTCGTCGTGGTTTCAGTCTGCTGAGTGCCTTTGTGCTCGCGGTGGTGTGCAGCAGCCTCGGCTGGGTGCCGGACACGATCGCGTTTGTCATCGTCGCGCTGCTGGCGGTGCTCACACGCTGCATCAAGCTCGAAAACGCCTACGCAAACATCGACTGGCGCCTGCTCATCCTCATCGGCGGCATGATGGCTTTTGGCGAGGCGATGCAATCCTCCGGTGCGGCCTCCTTGGTCGCAGATGCCATCACCTCCTGGCTCCAGCCGTGGGGAGTCTTTGCTGTCTTCGCAGGTTTTTGCGTGCTCACCGTCCTGCTCACACAGCCGATGTCGAACGCCGCCGCCTCGCTCGTCGTGCTCCCCGTGGCGATGCAGGCCGCCGCGAGCATGGGGGCCAACGAACGCGCCTTTGCCATCGGCGTCATGCTCAGCGCCTCCGCTTCCGTACTCACCCCCTTCGAGCCGAGCTGCATCCTCGTCTATGGACCCGGCAAGTATCGTTTCGCCGACTTCATCAAAGTCGGTGGCGGCCTCACCGCCGTCATGCTGGTCGTCGTGCTGACCCTGGTGCCGATGTTCTGGCCACTGCAGTGACAAACGAGGTTGTTCGCAGTTCTTATGATTGGAGAAGATGTGTCGGCCTGAATCTTCCTATCCGTAAGCATTGCGAACAATTGCAACAAGCGTGTTCCGCCTTGAAATCATGCGGGTTCCACACACATGCGGGGTGTGAATTGTTCTGGCAGAAAATGTGAGTGGTCTGTAACAACCGGAGGTTTCCGGATTTGTCCGCATGTGTTTCACGGTTGTTGCCCTGATTCTTCACCGGCTGTTCGCAGTTGCATCTGCAACACAGGGTTGTCGAGCGCGGCTTGGGCGGCCTGCACTTCGGCTTCCTTTTTGCTGCGACCGTTTCCCGTCCCAAGCATCGTGCCGCGCCAAGAGACGGTGGCGATGAAGTTTTTGGCGTGATCTGGCCCGCATTCACTGACAATCTGATAAACAAGCGGAGAGATGCTGACAGATTGAATGAGTTCTTGGAGCTGGCCCTTAGGATTGGATTCAAATGAGCCGTGTAGCAACGCGGCAAGATCATTGATGAAGAGATGTTCGGCGAATCGCTGCGCGGCAAGGCTGCCGGAATCGAGGTGAATGGCTCCGGCGATGGCCTCCAACGTGTCTGCGAGGGATGAATCGCGATCTCTGCCACCATTGGCCTCCTCGCCACGACCCATGCGTAAATGATTGCCGAGACCGATCCGACGGGCGATTCGGGCAAGCGCCTTGGTTGAAACGAGTTGGGCGCGGGCTTTGGTCAGGACGCCTTCATCGGCCTGCGGAAGCTGTCGATAAAGCAGATCTGACAATGTGAGCTGCAGAACGGCATCGCCGAGGAATTCAAGGCGTTGGTTGTCGGGCAGTGGGCGTTGGTTTTCATAGCCAACACTGGCATGCGTGAGCGCAAGTTGGAGCAGGGCGGGGTCGCGAAATGTGTGGCCAAGGATGGTTTCCAGCGTGTCCATGCGTCGTGGCGACTCAAGCCGCTGGAACACTGGCGCTCCAGTGAAAAATGGGGTGACCGACGGGATTCGAACCCGCAACAACCAGAATCACAATCTGGGGCTCTACCTTTGAACTACGGTCACCATCTCGGGCGAGAGTGGGCGGACAGTAGTCGTCCAGGGCTGATGCGCCAGCGAAAATTCGGGAGGTTGTGGAAGTCGAGCGCGTTGTACCGTCTCCTTTTGCAGATTCACCCGACAGGGGAGCGTTTCAACTCCCGCAGGGCATAGAGCGGTGACTCTGCTTGTGGGATGCGTCTCGCGCCGCGTCTGCGTTTCGGGCTGAACTGCTCCCGCTGTGCCTCGAAAATCCCTTCCACAAACGCACGGCTGCCCAGGATCGCTCCGTCGCTGAAATACCTCACCCGCAGCCGCACCAGCTCCGCCGTGCCCAGCTTCCCGCGTTCTGCAAGCACCCCCCGCACGCGCTCGGTGCTCACTCCACGCTCGACCACCGCTTCATTGCTTGCGTCCCTCACCTCCCGCCCTTCGTCGAAGAGGATGCAGCGGTAGGCCTCCGCCGCTCCCGCCTCCTGCCAGCCGTCCACCGGCTTGCCGATGGCTTTGCACAGGCCCCGCTGCGCTCTGCGACTGCCCCCCAGCGCCTCCGCATAGCCGCACCAGCGGTAGTCTTTGGGATCCTTCACCAGCCCGGCGCGCACGGGGTTGAGGTCGATGTAGGCGGCCATCGTGCGCAGCGCCTCGCCCTTGCCTTCCACCAGCACGCTCTTG
>JAEUHJ010000056.1 GCA_016795375.1 Verrucomicrobiaceae bacterium | reverse complement strand
GGTGAAGGGCGTGGTGGTGCCCACGACGGTGCTGCCCTGGCTCATGATGGGGTGGCCCTCGGGGCCGGGAAACACGGAGCGCACGAGCACGCCCGGAACCTCCGGGGTGAAGGGGCCGCCGTGACAGCTCAGGCAGCTCTGATCGCGCTGGAAGTGGAGCGGTTTGCCCGGTTCCACATAGGGATCGAGAAGATAAAAGATGGGGCCGAGTTTGGGATCAATGGTGGACACTTCGATGGAACCACCGAGGCAGTAGCCGATGTAGGCGTTGTCGCCGAAGTAAACGACGCGCGGTGTCTGCGGGCTGATGCGGTCGTTTTGCTTGCTCGTTTTCGAGAAGACCATGACCTGCGACTCCTGCGGGATGTCGAGTTGCTTCATCAAGCCATGCAGGACGGTCCAGGCGTCGGTGCGGTCGATTCTGACCTTTCCGGAGGCCATGAGGCCCTCGAGACGCCGGGCGGCGTCGTTTGGCTCGGTTTCGGAATAGCGGATGGGAGCGTTTTCATACTCGTCCTCGGCCGGCAAGTTGAGGCCGCACAGCGAGGCGATGAGCAGGCTTGTTCGGAGTATCTGTTTCATGACTGGGGCAGCAGGATGTGGTTCAGACGTTCAGTGCCGCTGCCTGCGACGAGGTCGCGCAGGGTGTGGCTGTCGAGTGTGTCGTAAAAGGCACTCACCGCCTGGCCGAGGATGTCTTTGAGACGGCAGGCGCCGCTGATGGCGCAGGTGTTGTGCTGCTTGTCGAAGCACTCGATGATGAAGGGCGTGTTCTCCGTGCGGCGTACGACCATGCCGATGCGGATGTCCTCCGGGCGCATGCCGAGGACGATGCCGCCGCCCCGGCCGCGGCGGGTCTCCAGGTAGCCGAGTTTCGCGAGATAATTCACCACTTTGACCAGGTGGTGCCTTGAGATGTTATAAGCTCCGGCGACCTGGCTGAGCGAGAACGCCCCGTTCTTGAGCGCGGCGTACATGAGCACGCGCAGGGAGTAGTCGGTGAAGAGGCTGAGCCGCATGCCCGTTTTACGGGGGCAGGAGGGCAAACTTGCATGGCGCGTGCATGTTTAAGCCACTGTCGCCAAAAATTGCGCAATCGAGCGCAGGATCAACACAACCATGGCTCAAAAAGCCCGGAACACTTGCTCCGGGTTTCTACGGTTGTCTGGGCTGGCCCGTCAGGTCAATGTTTGCAGCAGGCTTCTTTTTTGGCACAGCAGGCGTCCGTTTTGGCGCAGCAACTGGCATGTTTCTTGAAACCGAGGGGGCATTTGCCGCTGGCACAACTGCTCAAGGAAAGCGCCGAGGCGGCGAGGAGAAGGGTGGCGAGCATTTTCATGATGGTGGTGTGGTGTGGATTGCAGAGGCTGCCACGGGTGCTCCCCGTGAACAGACGTGGGAGGATACCAGGAGGCGGATATTTCAGGCAATCTCGAAATCTGGTGCAAAAAAGCCCGGAGGGAACGCCTCCGGGCTGCACGAGCGGACCAAATCTCTGTGGGAAAGGATCAGCCTTTCTTGAGGGATTCCACTTTCTTGTGGGAGCTGACGGCGGTCACTTTTTTGCCGACGAGCTTGTCGGCGTCCTTGACGGCGGCGGTCAGCGTGAGCTTGACCTCCTTGCCATCGGACTCGATGACGATGGATTTGGAGTCGGGGTCAACGGACTTGAGTTTGCCGCTGGTGGTTTCAGTTTTGCCGCAGCCCGCGAAAGCGGAAGCGGAGAGGCCGATGACGGCGAGGGTGGTGAGGATGGATTTCATGACGACTGAATGTTGGTTTTCCGGCAGGGGCCTGCCCTGGAACGGACTTGTACCTATTCAAAACGAACAGGACCAAGGGAGGCAATCAAAAAAAATATGGGGGCTGGCAAAAAGACTCGTCCTAGCGCCCTGGCCTGTGCCACGCTGTCCAGATGCAATCCAACCTGTGGCTCCTTCGCGCCGGCCTGTTTTTGTGTCTGGCCACAGCCGGCACGGCCCACCCGCTGCCTGACGTGGCGGTGCGGGCGAATTTCGAGCAGAGCGGCGGCTGGACGCTCCAGGTGGAGATTGACCCGCGTAGTTTCGAGCCGGACCCGAACGTGGCCCCCTACCTCACGAAGGCTGACCTGGGCGTCACCCCGCTGGAAAAACAAGAGAAGTTGAAAGCCACGGCGAGAGATTACATCCGGCGCGTGGTGGCTGTGGTGCTCGACCCGGTGGTGGAGGTGAAACCGGAGTTCGACTGGCAGTTCACCACGCTGGAAAACGCCCCGTTGAAGATGCCGGAAGACCCGGTGATGCTCACCGGCACCTGGCGCGGGGAGATTCCGGCAGGAACGACCGGCTACTCGATCAAGGCGCTGCCGGAGGGCACCTTGAGCGTGCTGTATCACAACACGGCACTCGGGAAGAAAGTCGAACGCTTCCAAATCCTCTTTCCCGGCGAGACGAGCTATGTGCTGGACTTGAAGACCTTCACGCCGCGTACCGCAGCCCCACCACCGATCACGGCCGATGCGGCTGCGCTGATGGCGGACGGCGCTGATCCAATGTGCCCGTTGTGCGAGGCTGCGGATGGCGGCCACACGCTTTCAGCGGTCATGTCCGCCGCCTTCATTGTGGCGCTCGTGACCTGGCTGCGGAAGAAACGCGCGGCTTGAATCGTGGTGGAACTTCCATTTGCGCCGTCATCACGTCCGCGTAAGTGCGCCGCGTGAATCAGGCATTTGTATTGGGCGCAGGCATTGGCGAACGGCTCCGGCCGCTGACGGAACAGCTTCCGAAACCACTCGTGCCCGTGTTTCACCGGCCGCTGATCACCTATGCGTTCGATCATCTCATCTCGGCGGGCGTTTCCAGCCTCGTGGTGAACACGCATCACATTCCTGATGCCTATGCGCGCGCGTTTCCAGACCAGGCTCATCACGGCGTGCCGGTCCAGTTTCGCAACGAAAGCCCCGTGCGCCTCGAAACTGCCGGTGGCATCGCCAACGTGCGCGATCTGCTCGGGAACGAGCCCTTCCTTGTCTATAACGGCGATATCCTGACCGACCTGCCGCTGGAGCCGCTGATCCGCACGCATCGAGAGAATGGCAATCTCGTCACGCTGGCATTGCGCAGTCACGGACCGTCGCTGCACATCGCATTCGACCGCGAATCCGGCCGCGTCACCGACATCCGCGACAAGCTGGGCACCGGCGACGAGGGGAAATACCTCTTCACCGGCATCTACGCCTGCGATCCGGCCATCCACGACTGGATCACGCCCGGCAAGGTCGAGTCCGTCATCCCCATCTTCCTCAACATGATCCGCGACGCGGCCAAACTCGGCGCCGTGGTCATCGACGAGGGCAGTTGGTGGGATCTCGGCAGCCGCACCGCCTATCTGGCCGCGCATGCCGCCCTGAACGGGGTGTATGCCCCGGCGATCGATCCCGCCGCGAAAATCGAAAAGGGCGCCGTTCTGCGCGGCATCAATGTCGTCGGCGCTGAAGCCGTGATTGAATCGGGAGCTCAACTCGAGGACACCATTGTCTGGCCCGGCGGGCGCGTGGTGCGCGGAGCGGTTCTGAAACGCTGCATCGTCCGCAGCGGCGTCACGGCGGCGGGAATCGTCGAGGACGCGGATTTTTAAGCCGGTTCGCGGCTTTGCGTTGGACATTCGCCATTCCGCATTCGTCATTCCGCATTTCCGTCATGCCCCCCGAACACGAGGCCCTTCTCATCCTGACCCGCGAACAGTTCCCGGAACTGAGCGGAGCGCCGTGCGAGGTCGAGGTGATCCTCAAAGGTGCCTCCGACCGCCATTTTTACCGCCTCAACTGGCAGGACGGCCGCGAGTCGATGGTGCTGATGGTTTACACCCTCGCCCGTCGTGACAATCCGAAGTTTGTGCCTGCCACTCATCGTCTGGAAAAAATCGGTGCGAACGTGCCGCATGTGATGGCCTTTGACGAGCAGCGTCTCTGCGTCTGGCTGCAGGATCTCGGGCGTATCGACCTACATTCATTCGATCAGCAGCCCTGGGCCGTGCGCCAGCCGCTCTACGAGGCCACCTTGCGCGAGGCGGCCAAATTTCACAGCGTGACGGAGCACTCCCTCGCCGCCGACGATTTCGAGGAACTGGAGCCGCCCTTCGACGAGGCGCTTTACGAGTGGGAGCAGAATTATTTCCTCGACCACTTCGTCGGCGGCCACCTGGGCCGTGAGTTCGGTCACGATGAATACGCTGCGGCGCACGAGGCGCTCAGAAAGCTCCGCCGCCGCCTGGCGGGACTGCCGCGTTGTCTGGTCCATCGCGACTTCCAAAGCCAGAACGTGCTCATTCGTGGCGAGGAAGCCTGGCTGGTCGACTACCAGGGCCTGCGTCTCGGCCGCGCCGAATACGATCTCGCCTCGCTGCTTTACGATCCGTATGTGAACCTCACGCGTGTCGAGCGCGCCGAACTGCTGCGCTACTACGCGCTGCGGCGCGGCCTCGATTGGGATGAACTGCGCGAGACCTTCCACCTCTGCGCCGCGCAGCGTCTCATGCAGGCCCTCGGCGCGTATGCCAATCTCAGCCGCAACCTCGGCAAACCGCATTATTTGCAGCACATCCCCGCCGCCGTCTCGAACCTGGCCGAAGTCTGCATCGAATCACCCGAACTTCACGACATTCGTGCGTTCTTTGAAGGCGGGTTTTGAGTGATTAAGGATTCAGACTTTCTCTGTGTTTTCTTGGGTCAGTGTAATTGCCACCATTCTCCCGTTAATCCGTCGAAGCTCTTTTCTTGGAACTTTGGCTTTTCCTTGATGCCTCCCATTTTTCAAATTCAAGAGCAGAAGCATCGCCCAGCACGCGCCTCAGAGCGTCTTTTGCCTCAGTCTGTACTTGTTCTGATTTTTGTATCGATTCAGGGTTATAAGGTGCCGGGTTTGTGAGGCGCTCAACACGAAGGTTGCCCAATTCCTCATCGCGTTTTCTAACAATGGTGTCAGCATCTTGAATAACAGCTTCACTGTGCCCTAAGCTTTCCAAGAAAAGTCTGTTTTCCCTAGCTCTCAATTCGATTGCTTTGCTCTGTATCTCCGAATGAGGATACTGTGTATAGAAAGCCTTTAATCTTTCCGCGAGTTTGGCCCTGCGTGAGCGGTTTGCATCCACAATGTCTGCCACGACCTTTTCTGGCTCGGTGGCTGAGCTAGTGACAGCGGCTTTGATGGGAGCCTTGTCTGTTTTTGTGCTGCTTGCGGTCACTTTGGGTTGCCCAAGTGCAGAACCACGGTCTTTTGTGCCCAAATTTCCAGCCATGTAGCCGAGAATGAGAACTGAGGCTATTGCGGCAATGATGCTTTTTTTCATGAGTACCTTGTTCACAATTTGTTTGTGGCGTCAGTTCACCAACGTCTTTGACTATTGCAATCCATACCCCTGCTGGTACAGCGCATCGTCTATTTCGTCGTTCATTTCTTCCAGCTCTTGAACTGCCTGCTGAAGCTCTTCGATTACCTCATCAACAGGCACAGCTTCTTGTTCTTCAACGTAATCCAGCATCTCGTTACCTGTAATGTAGTCTTCATAAGTTCCTGATGTGTCCAATGAAGGCTCCATGAAGCCGTCCTCACCTTCAACCCAAGGAAACATGGACTCCTCACCATAGGCTTGCATCAGATCATTCGCGTCCTGCCAAATATCGATTTCTTCTTGGAGATCTTGGATTTCTTGTTCGTTCATATCCTGCTCATGCAAGAGCGATTCCACGGACTGCATGTCGTAAGGAATGTCGTCTCCAATGAGGGGGCTGTTTGCTATCAAACTGACTGAAATGCCGAGAACCAGAATCAATGATTTCTTATTTTTCTTGGCGGTTGTGCCGTGTATTTGTTTTTGGTTGTGAAGATTCATCTGTCCTCGCTTTCCCGCGCCCCCGCGCAGGCCACCGGCACGCAATAGAAGGCGTGCGTAGGATGGTTGAATTAGCACTCATATCTCATGGGTTGTATGATGATCTGACTTGCGTGACAAGAATATTCCGCGTTTTGCTGGTTCATCCGCTCCTTGCTCATGCGATTCTAATCACCCCGGCCAGCGGAAGCACTGCCCGGCGGCCAGCTTGCCTCGCGAGTAGGCGGAAATGCGCACGCGGTTGGCGCTGTTGCCGCTGAGCAGCCACACGTTGGTTTGATCCATCGCGTGCAGGAAGCCCACATGGCCGCTCGCACCGGCGGAAAGCGGCTGCAGCACGACGACGCAGCCATACGTCGGCGCGACGGCCTGCCCGTAGCTGATCCAGCGTCCTGCGAGTCCGATGCCATAGCCGCGAAATCCCGAGCGCATGATGCACCAGTTCACAAAGGCGGCGCACCAGCTCGTCTCATCGCCACCGCGCACGCCCACGCTGGCGAGGTATTCGATGATGCGTGGATTGTCACCGGGGTTCCATTCGGCCACGCCCTGCTCACGCAAGGCGACTTCCATCCACGGCGGTGCCTGCGGCACAAAACCGGCGGCGGGTTGCGTCGGAGTGGCTGGAGCGCCTCCAGCCGCGGCGACTTGCAGCACCTGGCCGGGAAACAGCACGCGGCAGTGGTTGTTCGCGTCGCAGAGGCCGGGGTTCATCGCCTTGAACGCGTCAAAGTTCATGCCGCACTTGCGTGCGATGCCCATGGGCGTGTCGCCAGGCTGGATGACGTAAGATGCCATGCGCGGGATGTTACGGGAGCGCGAACAAATGCCAAACACGAAATCACATTGCCCGATCCCGCCGCCTGCGCTCTAAATGGGCGCTCTCCAATCCCGTCGCATGTCCGAACCCGCCATCGCCACCACGCCGGCCGCGCCCAGCAAAGGCCGCGTCTTCGTGTCCCGGCTTTTCAGCACGCTGCTGCTATGGGCGGTGCTGGCCATGGCGTTCCATTGGAAAAGCCACTGGCTCGTCATCGCCGTCATTGGTTTTTTTGGCGTTGCCGGAGGGGTGGAATACTACCGCCTGCTGCGCGGTGATCCGCTGGCGCGTTCCTTCAACGCGCTCGGCATGGTGATCAGCCTGGTGTATTGGTCCCTGGTGGTCTGGTGGGCCTGCACACGCCTCAGCGGGCCGCCGATGTGGCTGGATCTCGCCGCCCTGACCATCAGCGTGCACGGCTCCTTCCTGCTGTGCTACCGTCAGCAACTCGAGGGCGCGTTGACCTTGCAGCGCATTTTCAACACGGTCTTCGGCACCGTTTACACCGTCATCTTCTTTGGATTCCTCGCGCGGCTGATGTTCTTCCATGCCGACGGCAGCAACCTCACCGGATTGTTCCTCGTGCTCTTCCTCGTCATGGTGACCAAATTCAGCGACATGGGCGCCTACGCGTTCGGCGTGCTCTTTGGAAGGCACAAGATGATCCCGCACATCAGCCCGGCGAAATCGTGGGAAGGCTTTGCGGGCGCGTTTGTCGGCTCGTTCGTCGCCGCGATCATCCTGCTGCTCGCCGTCCCAGAAAAAATCGCACCGGTCGGCTGGCTGCACGGCATGATCCTCGCGCCCTTGCTCTGCGCCACCGCTGTGACGGGAGATCTCGCCGAATCAGTGCTGAAGCGCTGCGTCGCCATCAAGGACAGCGGACACACGCTCCCCGGCATCGGCGGCATCCTCGATCTCACCGACAGCCTGCTCTTCACCGCGCCGGTGTTTTATTTCTACTTGTCCGTCATCGCACGCTGACGTCGTCCTCGTTCTCCTGCTCGTTCTCGTCCTCGATTCTTGCGCATCGCCAGCCCGCTGCGGTCAGGTTCATCCCGAACAGCTCTCGTTGCCTGATGGATCGAGGACGAGTAGGAGAACGAGCACGAGGACGATTCCACCTCTCACCGCCAACTGAACACTGCCTACCGAACACCACATGCCCTCCAAACGCGTCCTCCTCCTCGGCTCCACCGGCTCCATCGGCACCAGTGCGCTCAAAGTCGCACGCGACATCCCGGAGCGGATGCAGATCGTTGGACTCGCGGCCAACAGCAGCGTCGAAGCACTCGTCGAGCAGGTGCGCGAAACGGGAGTGAAACAGGTCGCGCTCACTGATGCCGCCGCTGCGGCCAAAGCGCGTGCGCTGCTGCCTGCGGATGTCGTTTTGCACACCGGAACGCAAGGATTAGTCGATCTCGTGAACGAATCTGACGCCGACATGGTGCTTGTCGCCATCGTCGGCACTGCCGGACTCGCTCCAGCCCTCACCGCGATCGAGTGCGGCATGCATCTCGCCGTCGCCAGCAAAGAAATCCTCGTCATGGCCGGCGAGGCCGTCACCGAGGCCGCGAAACGCAAGGGCGTGAACATTCTGCCCGTGGACAGCGAGCACAACGCCATCTTCCAGTGCCTCGAAGGCCATCGTCACAGCGACGTGCAGCGCATCCTGCTCACCGCCAGCGGCGGCCCGTTCCGCACCCTGCCTGCGGATCAACTGCCCGCCGTCACCGTCGCTCAGGCCCTGAAGCATCCGACCTGGAACATGGGCCGCAAGATCACCATCGACAGCGCCACGCTCTTCAACAAGGGCCTCGAAATGATCGAGGCGAAGTGGCTCTTCGACGTACCGATGGAAAAGATCGAAGTCGTCGTGCATCCGCAGAGCATCGTGCACAGCATGGTCGAGTTCGCCGACAACAGCGTCATCGCCCAGCTCAGCCACAGCGACATGTGCTTCCCGATTCAATACGCCGTCACCTGGCCTGACCGCGTGCCGAACAACTTACGACCGCTCGACTTCGCCAAAGTCGGTGCGCTCCACTTCGAGGCACCGCGCGTGGATGATTTTCCCGCGCTCAATCTCGCCCGCCATGCCGGAACCGTCGGCGGCACGCTGCCCGCCGTGCTCAACGCGGCCAACGAAGTCGCCGTCGATGCCTTCCTGAACGGCAAGATCCCCTTCCCCGGCATCTGGCAGACCGTCGAACGCGTCATGACCGCCCATCAAGTCGTCGCGCATCCAAATCTGGACGAAGTGATCGACGCAGATGCTTGGGCGCGGCGCGAAGCAAAGCAGCGTTGAGGTGGTCCCCATCGTCCAGCCAGGATTGCCGGAAATTAAGCGATGGTGGTCATGGCCGGGAGCGGGATTGGTTTCGTATCGTGGAAGTGGTTGCGCAAGGACTTTGCACCGCGTTTTGAGGCTGCGCCACAGCCGTTCGATGAACACGTTGTCCATCCAGCGTCATTTGCCATCCATACTTATCTTCACGCCCCATTCGCTGAGCTTGCCCGTCCACTCCGCGCTGCGCTCGCCTCACTACGCCGTGCCCAACAGGGTGCGCGGGGCGTGAAGAGAGCCTTTTACAGAACCAAGTTTACACCCCCTGCCACACGGATGGATGATGGTGGAACAAGGCAGACAACCAGGGAATCTGTTCCCATGATGTTCCCAATGGCCGTCGAATTTACCTTTCTCTACTCTCAAACCTTTGATTTACAAGGGTGGTGCGCAGGGAGGGGATCGAACCCTCGACCAATTGGTTAAAAGCCAACTGCTCTACCGCTGAGCTACCTGCGCTTCCCGGTTAGGGGGCGGGTATGTATTCATGCGCGGGGGATGCGCAAGCCGGAATATGCCCCGGAGCGGACTTTCTGAACGAGCACAGCAAGCCCGTTTTCAGGCCTTTTCACGAAGAAAGCGCCCATCCCGCAGCTTCGCGCAGCTTCGCGCTCCTTCGAGGTCGCATTTCTCATCATCACCGATGTGCAGGCAATGCTCCGGCTTGCAGCCCAATGCTTCAAACGCAACATGGAACATGCGCGGATGGGGTTTTGAGGCTCCCACCTCGCTGGAGATGATGATCTTCTCGAAAAAACGTGACAAGTCATGCTCTTGCAAAATGCCGCGCAGGCGACGGTCAAAATTCGACAGCACGAGAAGACGGTGATCGCGAGAGAGATCATCCAACGCTGGCAGCACATCCTCAAACACCGCCCAGGCATCAGGCCGGGCATAGTGACGGTAAAGATCGGCAAACAGGGCATCCAGCACGGACTCGGGAGGTGACTCCTCCAGCACCTTGCAGAACACATTGCCGACGAGCAGCCGCCACCAGCCGCGGCCATCGTGCAGCGGCGGCTCTTTCACCGGATACAGCGGGGGTGAAAGGACTTTCCATATTTCGCGGAAAGCCCGCATGACTTCATCGGGAGCTGTTTGCAGGCCATGACGCGCCGCGAAAGCCGCGTAGGTCCGCCCCACGGGTTCCGCAACACGGATGAGGGTGCCGGCGGCATCAAAAGTCAGCGCCTGCAATGACATGAGGGCATAAAAAAGGAGCGACCGCATGCGGCCGCTCCCAAATTTCAACAAATCAGGTCACTTGGATGCCGTGAGAGGATTCTTGGGGTTTTTGCCAAGGGTTTCCTGGACTGGCTCCACAGGAAGCTCCGGCAGGCGGCAATGCCAGCCCGAACCAGGCAGGGCGTAACCAGGATGCAAGTCATTGAGGCTGCCGACCATGTAGGGCTTCGGCTCAGGCGGGGTGAAGATGTGCCAGAACGGCCAGTATGTGCGGTTCACGGCCTCGCCGTAGGTGGCCAAGGTGCTCTGATACACCCTGCGGGAGGAACCCAGCGTGCGCTGCACAGCCCCGGTGGCGACACTCGGCCAGCGGTTGATGGCGTGGGCGGCATAGACGGTGCCGTCATCCACCGTGTCGAGCGCGTAGTCAGCGTAACGGGTGGTTTCGCGGTAGGCGATGCCATCCGTGCGACGAACCGCGTCCATACCGATGTTGGTGTAGTCGCGCGCCTGGCGGTCAACGACTTTGCCGCCGTAGTTCAGCGTGTCATCGGTCACATCCAGCCCGCTGGACACCACCTGGCCGGTGGTGCCGCTGACGTAGGCCAGTCCCTGGTTGGTGTAGGGAGCTCCGCGGCATGGCAGTTCGGCCGAAGGACGTGGATTGTTCTTCAGGCTGGTGCAGGAGGCAAGAGCTGAGGCCAGGGCAAGCGGGAGGAGTAATTTCATAAATTAAGTCCGCGATTCTGTCGGAAAGGGCCGTGCATTG